>CBFHOU010000001.1:0-1418 GCA_965657695.1 Bacillota bacterium
TGTACAACGAGACATTTGTGGTAAATGTATTCCATGTCGTGATGGCATTCCGATCATTCGATCGTTTATTGAAAAATTCGAAGCGGGCAACGCATCGATGGAAGACTTACAAAAAATGGAGGACTACGTAGCAAACCTACGCAGTTCCCTTTGTAGCGTTGGTATTGATTATGGTAAGTCCATGGAAGTCGTTTTGCGAAATAACTTTAATGATTTTCATAAGAAAGCGAAGTCCTAATCATGCCGAAAATTACCCTCAATGGTAAAGTCATCAATGCAAAACGCGGAAGTACAATCTTAGAAACAGCTTACGATCAAGGACTCAAACTCCCTACCCTTTGTTTTATGAAGGACGTCAACGAAATTGGGTATTGCCGCATGTGTGTGGTTGAGATCAATAACAACAAGGATTTAGTCGCTTCATGCGTAACTCCAGTTCAACGAGGAATGGATATTCAAACACATTCAAAACGTGTTCGAGAATCTAGAACCTCAACATTATCGATTCTTGCCACACGTCATAAATTCAACTGTTGGACTTGTGCAAGAGGTGATGGAAGTTGTGATTTCTATGAATACCTCAAAGACTATAACGTAAGTGATGACATGTTTAAAGAACCAAAAGGACGCTTTGCCTTTGTTGTTGAAGGGGAAGCCATCAATATGGACGAACACAAGTGCGTGTTATGTCGTCGATGTGTGTCCACTTGCAACGAAGTGGTCACCGCCCGTGTTTTCAAATACCGGGATGATAATCCAGAAGACCCCGTGGTTTCTCCAGCACCTGGTTTATCCTTTGATGAAGCGGGGTGCATCAGCTGTGGTGCTTGTACTGTGGTTTGCCCTGTTGGAGCATTAATAGAAACCAGCCACATTGAACGTGTGGAAAAAGCATTGCGTGATCCGAATACTTATGTTGTGGCTCAGATTGAACCGACTGTAAAATCGGCGATTGGTGAGGCATTTGGATATGGTATAGGAGAAGCAGTCGACGAAGTCGAAGCCAAACTTTTATCCGCCATGATGGAACTAGGTTTTGATGAAGTTCAAGATATATCTCAAGCAGCTAGCGTTCACGCGAAGGAACAAGCGCAGATGTTGGCGAGTTCAGATCAAATGATGTTTACGTCCTCGAATGCAGGATGGATTCGTTATATCGAAATGTATCAACCCGATTTTCTAGAACATTTATCTTCGTTAAAATCACCGCATTTGATGAATGCAGCGATGCTACGAGAAGAATACGATCAGCCGAAGACGCTTTATATTGTGACGATTACTCCTTCAACTGCTGCAAAGTATGAGATTTCTCGAAGTGAACATCAAGGACTTGTTGATGCCTCACTTACGACACGCGAATTATCACGTATGGTGCAAAAACAACCTTGGAGATTTAAACGTCTACCGGTTTCAGACGG
>CBFHOU010000001.1:1518-55538 GCA_965657695.1 Bacillota bacterium
TCCATTCAACAAGTCGTTATTAATGCGGTCTATCAAAACCAAGCGTTTACGAAAAAGGCTGTAGCGGTCTTAGAAGATTCCTATCCAAAAATCATTGCGGGCTCCGCATTGCTCGGACAAGCCAGTGATGCTCCGGTCACCATTGTGACCAATCAACAAGCATTGAAATTGCTAGCAGAGCAAGATGGAATTAACGTGCAATGGGTGAAGCCTGTGGCGCATAAAGCGTGGGAATATCAGGCACTAAAAGCCATTGCGAAGCAAAAAGTTCCATTTAATCCCCTCGAAATCGGACTGTTATTTACTACCTCTAGTGTGGCAAAAGCAGTTTATGATGCGGTGGAAGAAGGAATCCCCTATACGCAAGTTGAAGTTCATTTAATGAGCGATGATGATTTTACAATGATTGATGTACCGATTGGCACTTCGATCTCGGACGTCTTAGGGCAACTAAACAAACAAACCAATTCAACGGACCAATGGTTTAGTGGAAGTGTCTTATATGGCTCTCCCTACAAGACAGATCAGTTCGTTGTATCGGATCAAGCGTTTGATATCGGGGTGACGAAAAACGTCATCACAGAAGATGTTTGTATTAAATGTGGTTTATGTAACGATGTTTGTCCGGTTGGTATCTTGCCACAAAACATCATGGATGCTGAAATTCGTGAAGTTGAGGACCGCATCTATGATTATAAGGTCGACCAATGCGTTGAGTGTGGCTTATGTAGTTATATTTGTCCATCGGAAATTAATGTCTTAGAATGGCAACGCCGTGCGAAACGACGCGTTGCGAGAGGAGTAGAATAATGGCTCTTCGTAAAGCACCGTATCGTTATCAACCACAAAAAACTCGACATATCATGCGCTGGTTCCAAGTTGTATTAGTTCTTCATTTAGGGGCTTCTGTTGCGGTTGCCGAACTCGGTGGTTATGATGGACTACGCGGACTGATTAGTGCAGCAATTGCGCTTGTGGTCGGACTTGCAGTGGAAGTTGGGTTTTATATTAGTTGGAACCGCTTTGAATCACTTTCGAAATTAATCAACGAAAAACATCCCTTTATAACCCCACTACTTGTCGTCTTGCTACTCCCATTACATACACCGTTTTATATTATTGGGATTTCAACCTTAGTGGCCGTATGGATTGGCAAGCTCGTCTTTGGTGGATTTGGCTATTCAATCTTCAATAATGCGGTGGTAGGTGTCTTATTTGCGTATGTTAGTTTCGCGAATGATCTTGCGTTCCCATTAATTCAAGCGCCTGGATACAATTATCCAATTGAATTACTAAAAGTTGCAACGTTTGCTAATTCTACCGTTGGCTTTGATTTACAATCGTTATTCCTAGGTGGTAATTACTACATGGTATCGCTAGGTGCAATGTCTGGCTTGGCCGTTGTTATCTCGTTTTTGGTGTTGAGTTTCATACGGGTGATTGACTGGCGAATTAGTGTTGCCTTTGTCGCTGCTGTTTACGGGATGAGTTTCATTGCTGGGGGTCAAACCTTGGCCATGGAAATGATCCTTTCCGGTTTAGTTCTTGTTGGGGCTGTGTTCTTTGTTTCGGACCCAGTCACCTCACCAACAACCCGTAACACGAAACTATTGTATGCCGTTGTCGTTGCCTTAATTACCGTTATGATTCGGATACTAGGGGATGCAACGGAAGGGGTTTTATTTGCCGTTCTTATAGGAAATGTAATTACTCCTTTCATGAATCGATCTGCTCGAAAAAGTTCATTTGTATCTTTTGTCCAAATGGTATTGATTGCTGCGGTTATCACCGTAACATCTGGATACGTAATTCAATTAGCGATGCAACCTGAAACGCTGGAGGTTGCTAGTTTGGAGGTTCTGGATGAAACACTTTAAAATTATCTTTGTCCTGAGTCTTACCGTCGTGTTATCGATGGTGGGTGTCTACATGGTAGAAGGCTATACAACGCCGATTATTCAGGCTCGTTTAAACGAGGCAACAAATGCAGCGTTGTTAGAGTTTTTCCCCACCGCAGATGAAGCATCAAGCTATGAAATTACGGATCAATATCCTGACGATCCCATTATTACGAATATTTATTTACTTCCTGTTGATGGTGAACCTGCAGGGGTTGTGTACCGTGGTGTATTTGCTGGATACCAACAAGGGATTGAAGTATTACTCGCCCTTAGCCTCGACTCGGAAGAAATTATTGGGATAACGGTTCTAAGAAACTCGGAAACTGCAGGCCGTGGGAAAGACTTATTAGAAAGCCCCGCGTTCTTAGCACAATATCAATCCGCATCGTTATCTACAGTGCGTGACGATGGCGTGGATATGCCGGCTGGAACCAGTGCTCCAATTACATTAGGTGGAGTAAACCGATCGATCCGTTCGATGCTAATTTATCACGGGGTTAACTTCCTAGGATTGGAAGCCCCCGTCGAAGAAACACCCGAGGACATTAAAGAACGATTACTACTAACATGGTTCGGGGAAAGTGCGACATTTACGGACATCCCTGTGGAAGCGAATATCCCCGTAATCGAACTGAAAGAAAGTTCGACAGGTGGGTTTTATCTCATCGCAACATTCAAAGGTAGTGGGGGTCCAAGCGGAGAAGGAATCACGCAGTATATGGTTGGATTCAATAACAATACCATCCTTGGATTAGAAGCTCTTACCATCGGTGAAACACCCGAATATGGTGGAGTCTATATGACCAATAGTGAATTTAAAGAACAGTTTATTAATGTTGATGTTGAACAGTTTATTACCAATGGACTAGATGCCTATACCGGTGCAACTGTAACACGAGTCGCATTCGATCAAGCACTCTATCAAATCTTAAATTATGTCCAAACTCAATTACTAGGGTTTGATACACCGACAGAACGTGCCATTGATGATGAAGTAATGGCAGCACTTGATGATATGTTTGAAGGTGTTAGCTTTACCAACGAATCGATTAAATCAGGTAGCATATACGGTGTGTTTACTGGACGTGTAAACGATATCGTCGAGGCTGTGGTGTATTACATTGTCCATGACAATGGAGGAACCACGTCCATCTATAACAACTTGGTGAATCACTCGTTGATTCATATCAATCCAACAACGGGAGCCATTGAAGAGCTTCGCGTGATTCGAAACAATTCATCTTATACGACTCATTATCCAGAGACGGACAAAGGGGTTGAACTTGACGGAGTTGATATGAGTTTCCTTCGTGGGATCTCAGCACCAGGAAATGTAAGCCGTGACGACTTTGATGTAATGAGCGGTGCAAGTACCGAACCCGGTTGGGATACCATGCCGGCATTAGTCGAAGCGATTGATCAAGTATTAACGTATCAACAACAGCATCAAATAGGAGGTTCGTGATGGATCAAACTGTTAAATTAGGTAGCGTCTTCAAAAATGGAGTCCTGACGAACAATCCAACCTTTGTTCAGTTTTTAGGAATGTGTCCAACCTTAGCAGTTACCTCCCAAGTAAATAGTGCGCTTGGTATGGGGATTGGGGTTGTGTTTGTCCTCGTGTTATCCAACCTTTCGATTTCATTAATTCGTAATTATGTGCCAACGGAGATTCGCATCCCGGTATATATTGTAGTGATTGCGGCACTGGTAACCATCTTAGAGATGTTTATGAATGCATTTACACCAGCGTTGGCCGCAGAGTTAGGTACGTTCTTAAAATTGATTGTAGTTAACTGTATTATCTTGGGTCGTGCTGAAGCGTTTGCGCAAAAGAATGGTCCGATTGCCTCAGTTGTCGATGGATTTGCGATGGGACTTGGGTTTACAGGTGGACTTACATTGTTAGCGATTTTCCGTGAAGTCTTTGGATCGGGATCATTTATGGGCAATGAAATTAGTTTGATTGCCAGCAACAATTTTCAACTAAGTCTCTTAACTGGACCGGCAGGAGCGTTCCTTGTCTTTGGACTCCTTGTTGCTCAGTTGACAAAATACCGTCAATATAAAGCCGATAAAGAAGCTTCTCAGGAGGTGATTGCATGAACTTAATCGGCATTGCCTTCGGGGCAGTCTTTGTTTCTAATGTTGTACTAGCTCAATTTTATGGATTATGTTCATTCTTGGGCGTATCCAAGAAAAAAGGTCCGGCGTTCTCCATGGGAATGGCGGTTACTTTGGTTATTACCTTAAGTACGATGATTGCATGGGCGTTAGACTATTTCATTTTGATTCCCAACAACCTTCGATATTTAAATACGATTACCTTTATTCTTGTCATTGCTGCGTTTGTACAATTGGTGGAGATGTCGATTAAACGTTTTAGTCCCCCACTCTATCAGTCGTTAGGCGTCTATTTACCTCTCATTACAACCAACTGTGCCGTATTAGGGGTAGCAATCGACTCGACTCAAAAACTAAGCTATAACTTTACTGAGGCTACCACGTATGCATTATTTATTAGTTTAGGCTATGCGTTAGTGATTTATTTGTTCAGTGCCATTCGAGAAGAAATGGATGCCTATGACGTCCCTCGTAATTATCAAGGACTGGGTGTCGCATTGATTACAGCCTTTATCCTAGCTATGGCCTTCTCAGGATTTGGAGGTGTTGTATGACCGTTGTCTTAACCCTTGCCTTTTCATTGAGTATTTCATTGGCGGTTATTTTATCGTTTGCCTCTCAAGCACTACATGTCCCTGAGGACCCGCGTCTCAACGATATTATTAATTTGTTACCCCTTGCTAACTGTGGTCAATGTGGAAATCCTGGCTGCAAAGGGATGGCAGAAGCCATCTTGTCAGAAAATACGCGCTTAACGTCCTGCAAGCCAGGCGACCAAGCAATGCGCGAACGTATTCGGGATTATTTAGAAACTCATCCTGATGAAGAAGGAAGCTTTGTTAAGGTTAAAATGTAATGAAAAGAATTTTTGCACTAGTTCTTGTTGTATTTCTTGTTGCCTGCGAACAAGCCCCGTACCGAATGGATAATTTGGATGATTACATCCTTGATCCTGATGTTCAAAAAGTGGATGTTCGCGGTCAAAGTGAACGCCTTGCGAATGGATATGTGGACCGTTTCCAGTCGATTGCTCTGGTGGAACTGTTAGGTCAAAGCGCAATTGATTTGTCGAATGGGTACAATTTTGAACCAGAAGATATTCTCAACGAAGTATTGATTCGGTCGCTATTTGATGAAGATGCTGAAGCGATTGTCATCATGTGTAATAGCGGAACCAGAAGCCGATATATGGTCAGAGTCCTGGTGCACTTAGGCTATGATAATGTTTATAATCTAGGAGCATACAGTAATTATAACGGTGCGTATTTCATTAATGGAGCATAAAAAAAGCCCGGTGGGCTTTTTTATTTGTTAATGAATGATTTGTCTTGATAGGTTGTATGGAAATATCGCTTTGCCTTCATACTTCGAGTTTGATCAACAAGTTGTTGGTACGCATTTTCTTGATCCGTCGTCGGCAATGGATTAGGGTCATATCGTTTCGATTGAAGAATGCTTTCTTGACGAAGACTAACTACATCAAGACCACTTCGGTATTCTTCACGTAGGATGGGTTGACCACCACCATTGAGGCATCCACCTGGACATCCCATGAGTTCAACATAGTGGTAGGTAATGCCTTGGTCTTGTTGAACGCGTAGATAATCCATCATGTCTTGCATGTTTTTACCCCCATGGGCTTTTGCAAGACGCAATGTATGATTCCCAATTGTTACGGTTGATTCCAGCAACTCTGGATAACCATCAATGGGCGTGTAATTGAATTCAATAGTTGATTGTCCTGCTGCACGGTTTGCAACGCGCAGAATTCGTTCCATCAATCCCCCATCAAGAGATCGAAAGCCATGCGATTGATCGAGTCGATCAACAGGTGAATTCCATTCAAAGGCTGGCATTGAATCAACATCGATTCGAGCTTTGCGAATCATTCGTGCAATTTCACGTGTTGTTAAGACGGCATCCACATTACGTAGACCATCATTCACCATGTCATCACGGTCTGATTCTGACTTATGAGCCGTACAAGGAGAAATCGTCACAACATAGAGTTTAGTGGCATTAATCTTATAGGCATCATGAGCAAGGAATGATTTAAGTAGTGTTCCTTGTAACATATGAGGTGCTTTGGCTGTTGAGATATGGTCCAGCATCTCAGGATGATTTTGTTCTGCATAACGAATCCACCCAGCGCTACAAGAACTGAAAAGGGGGAATCGTTCCGGAGCATTTTCCAGCGTATCCATTAATTCTGCTGCTCCTTCGAATACTGCGATATCTTCAGCGATGGATGTGGTAATAACATCATCAAAGCCTAAGGCTTTGATGGCAGATAAGATTTGACTTTCAACTTCATCGACATTTGTCCCGATATCATAACCAAAATCTTCCCCAATGGCTGCTCGAACCGCTGGGTCTACTTGGGCAACCACAAATCGATTTGGATCACGAAGAGCTTCTTGCACGTCTTGGATATGATCCTTTTCAACAATTGCAGCCGTTGGACAGACTTTCGCACAAAGGCCGCAGCCAATACAGTTCACTTCATCCAAACTGCCTTTTCCAAAAATTGGAGAGATGACACTATCATAGCCACGTTCCATATATTCTAAGACGCCAACGCCAGCGATTTGATCACACACTGCAATACAAGAAGAACAGTGAACGCATTTGCTGGAGTCTAATACAATGGATGCAGATTCATTAAGTTTCAGATCTTTACCTGCTAAATCAAAGCTATGTTTGTATACATCGTCTACATTATATAAACGCATTTGATCAAATAAATCACAGTTTTTTTCCCGTGGACACGTCCAGCAATCAAACGAGTGATAACTTGCAAGAAGTTCTAATGATTGTTTGCGTGAATCGTAAACACGATCCGTCTCCGTGTTTACCACCATACCCTCAGTAGCCTCTAAGGTACACGTTGTTTGAAGTCGTGACCCGTTTACTTCAGCGACACACATACGGCATGCGGCAACGTCGTTGAGGTCTTTCAAATAACATAATGTAGGCATATAGGTTCCTTGAGCTTGAATCACTTCAAGGACATTACTTTTATCTGCCACCTCAATCGATTGACCGTTGACAGTAATGGAAATCATCTTTTGTTCACTCATGCATTTGCCTCCTTGAAGCATTTGCCACAGCGGCAGTGACGGTCACGGATATGCTCTATGAATTCGTCTTCAAAACTGTATAGAGCCGAATACATCGTCATTCCCATCGCAACGCCTAATCCGCAAAGTGAAGCGGAACGCATGTGTTCAGCTAGGTCTTTCATCTTTTGTAAATCATCCATGGTCGCTTCACCTTGAATGATTTTCTCAAAGAATTGAGTCATTTTTCGAGTTCCTGCACGGCATGGGGTACAGCGACCACAACTTTCAATGGCAAGTAGGTCCACATTAAAGTGCATGAAGTGCATGAGACAAGTTGAATCATCAAGGAAGACCGTTCCGCCCGAACCAACCATAACTTGACGTTCTTTAAATAGATCGAACCTGATTGGCATGTCAATGTCATCGGGTCCAAGCATCGTAATGTTTGGACTACCTGTTACAAAGGCTTTGAACTGACGGCCCTCACGAAGTCCGCCTCCCAGTTCAATTAACTCTCGGATTGTTGTCCCAAGAGGGACCTCAACCGTTTTTGGCTCTCGTAATTGCCCGGTAAGCGTAAACACTTTTGTACCCTCACTGCCTTCAACACCATAGGACGAAAACCATTCTCCACCGTTTAGTATTATTTGAGGAACGACCCCTAATGTCTCGACGTTATTGATGATGGTTGGTTTATTAAACAACCCTTCAATAGCTGGGAATGGCGGTTTATTTTTGGAGTTCCCACGGAGTCCTTCGATGGAGGAAATAATGGCGGTTTCTTCTCCACAAATGTAAGCTCCTGCCCCGCGGTACATGATGACTTCAAAATCAAAGCCACTTCCCATGATGTTTTTGCCTAATAGATTTTTTTCTTTGGCTTGCTCAATGGCGTGTTCCATGACGCGTTGTGCTTCCGGATACTCATAACGAATGTATACATACCCAATAGTCGCCCCAGTTGCAAACCCAGCGATGACCATTCCTTCGATACAACTATGGGGGTCTTGACGCATAATAACACCATCAATGGTTGCTGCTGATTCTCCTTCATCGGCATTCATGATGATGTAGTGTTGTTGGTCGGATTCTTTTACAAAACTCCATTTTGTTCCGGTGGGGAATCCACCTCCGCTACGTCCTTTGAGGCCCGATTTTTTGACTTCACCAATTACGGACTCGGGCGTCATGGAAAAGAGCACTTTATGCAGTGCTTTATACCCATCACGAGCAATATATTCCTCAATAGAGTAGGGATCGATAATGTAGGCATTTTTCAGTTTGATATGGACTTCTTTGTCTTTATTGTGACGAAGGTCTACATTAAATTTCGGCCCAACTTTGGCTAAAGTTTCTTTTTGAATTCTGTTTAATTCTTGAATCATTTGTCGGCCTCCAGTTTTGCTAATTCATTACGTAATTCATCCATGCTGATGTGTTTATGAATGTGGTGATCAATTTCAACATTTGGCGAGTGCTCACAACGTCCGAAGCATCGTCCAATACGAAGACTAATATGCCCATCATCACGAGTTTCATGAGGTTCCACCCCTATCACTTCACTTGCTAGCTTCAATAATCCTTGACCATCTTGCATATAACATGAAGTTCCCAAACAGACTTCTACAACATGTTTTCCTAAAGGTTCCGTTGTAAAGTAGTCATAAAAGGTTACAATGCCACTGACACGAGCTACCGAGACGTCCATAACCTCTGCGATAATCTTCTGCGCTTCAACAGGGACACAACGAAACATATCTTGTGCGACATGAACCGCCGGCAGTAAACCATCGGGTCGGTTTTGGTAAACCGTTACTTGTTCTCTAAATTTTTGTAATTCTTCAGGTTGGTACATAGGAACCTCCATCCTTTATAGTGTAACGAATAAACATGAGGATTAGTTTGAGCAAAATCAATCATTTGACGAATTAAACATATCTCAAATGTAACATATGTTACATTAATGGTTTCGTTGTTGTGTGTTGGCTAAGGTGATATAATAGGAGAGCATTTAGAGGTCACATGAAAAAGCTAATAATCATAGCTGTTACGTCGTTTTTACTTCTTAGTCTTGCTGCCTGCGACACGGAACTTGTCGACATTCCGATTAATCCAGAGCCCGCTCCAGAGGTGGTTGAAGAAGAACCGGAAGTTAATGAGAATCCACCCGTTCAGACTGAACCAGAACAAGAGACGATCACTCCGGAAGTTACTCCTGAGGTAGTCATTGAATTTATCGATCGTTTCATCGAAGTTCCGGCTGAGGTAGAACGTCTTCGTCGCTATCAACCCGGAACATATATGGCAGCTGAGCCAAGCCCTAATTCTCAAAATGGGCATGTTTTTGTTGTAGTTATGATTGATGATTATGGCTTTATCTCGAGTGTATATATTGATCAAACCATCTCGACCCGTGTGTTGTTTGTGAATCCATCGGGTCTCGTATACACCTTTGTTCAAGGAAATAATGTAAATATTCCTGACTCGTACCGTTTAATTGATGTGTCTCAACCGGTGTCTATGTATCCAACCGTTGATGATGCCATCCGTGTAACGGATTTAGTAGTGGGTATTGACAATACCGAAATTCGCCGTCTTACACGAACTGTGGTCAATGAGACCAAGCAAATTGGCTCGGACCGAGTCGTTGTTACCTCATCATTGTCGTATGAGGAACAAATGACATTAGTTGCTGATAAGGTGGTTCAGGACAATACAACCTATGGATTTAATTTAATTAATCAAGGCAATATTGTCACAACAACAAGTATTCCTAATATTGACCAACCCCTCGATATACCGTTATTTCTTATCCAATCTATCCTTGATGGCCCTGCAACGCTTTCATCTACAACATCTCTTCGTTCCTTAGATACCCCTCGTTATGGTGAGTATCAACCAGGACTTTATGTTGAGTACTCTCCAGCATTCGTCGAAAACGATGGGATTAATCATGCGATTAGTCTGATTGGTGTTGACCGATTTGGGCGGATCTTCTCAAGCTATATTGATGAAACGGTAGGGTCCACCGCTCGAACTGGAGTCTTTTCTTCCAAGCAAATCCTTGGGGATGCTTTTCCGGTGAATGGGTCCGATGCGACCTGGTCGCGCCAAGCAAACTCCATAAGTCAACAGATTATCTTTAATCAAGGAGTTGAAGGATTTACCTATCAACTCATTGGTGCACAGGGAAATGTGTCGAACATCTCGTATCCATTTACAACATCATTACCGGTACAGCTTTCGAACCTTGAAGGGAGCGTCGTACCTGTTAACCACTTCATCGAAGCTGTTAATAATGCCTTAAGTAATGCTCGATTTGGTCACTACATTGACGGCGTTTATAACGTATTAGCTACAGATGGGTCTAATCAGTTTGCAATAGTAACCATCGAGAACAATACCATCATCGACATTTATGTTGACCGATTCATTCGTTCATCTCAAGCGAGGTTATTCCGTCAAAATCAAGAAGTATCCTTAGAGAGCTTTCCTCGTTCCATCGGGACATTAACCGCAACGAGAACGGTTCAAATTCCGGTATACCGTATTGGGTCCAGTTATTACTTTGCATCGAACCTAACACACTTAGGAAATGTTCCCATTATTGGGGAACAACAAATTACCCAAGATCAATTGGTTACATTATCTCTTCAAGAACGTGATCAATTATCCCCCGTATCTGCGGTTCAAACTTCGAGATTTTTAAAAGACGTTGACGCATTACAAGCGCAATGGGTCCAACAAACCGATCAAGTCATTTCTCGTCTTGTCGATGCGGGAACAACAACGAGTTTCTTCCTATCAAATGGACGGTTTTTGAGTTTAGTATCTGAACAATCGATTCCGGTTGAAAGCATCTTTAACCTAGTAACTAAAGCACTCTATCAAGCGAGAACCGAAGGCAATGCTGTTACAAATCTTGGTAGTAGTCTTGTTGATGTCCCCATTGCCGATGGCTCTTATGTCGCATTTCAAGCGCCAACATCAACAGGAGAAACTCCGTACTCCTATATGATGGTTCGCAGTGGTCGAGTCGTCACTTGGGTTGTTGATCGAACACTGCTTCGCGGCGAAACCATGACGTCGATCTTATTAAGTTCAAGCTCTGTTGATACCTCTAGACAACGCGAAACTACTTCGTTAATGCAGCATTTACTCGATCAACAAACTGCCGTCATTTCTAGCACCATTGTTGATCCACTTCCAAACCTTACATTCCTCTCAGTAAGAGGACAGTCTGTATTCTCATCGACAACTTATGCCGATGAGATCTATGCTCAAATTGAATCCATTGATTCGGTTGTTCAACAAGCTGCTAGATCGCGACTAAATCAAGATATGCAAACCATTCAAGCGTACTTTGAATCGAATCCTAATACGTTTCCAACGCAACCATTAGTTGCCTTTCAAACAAAAACTAGGTGGGTACCCTCAATCTTAAGTTTACCGACATTAAGTGCCAATTACCGCTTAGAATGGTCATCACCGAGTCGTGATATCGATATTGAATTAGAGGGGCTGGGGTATACGTTCAGTGTGGAACAAGTGGCTGAAAATATAACAGTTCCTGTAACTGTGGACGTCTTCTTAGCCAACTCAAATCAACCGTATCTGAATTTTACGTATGACTTGAATGTGATTCGTCGCTTTACAAATGGGCAACAGATTCTAAACGATGACACCTTTGATTTCCCAAGCCTTCGATTACTTGAAAATACAGCCTTCAATTTACCAACATCAAGTGAAGTTGATGTACGCTGGATAAGTTCGAATACAAACGCAATCTCTGCAGCGGGTCAGACGGTGGCTACCAATGTTCCATTAACAGCAACGTTAACCGCTTATGTAGATTTGGATGCGAATGCGCAACAAGGACCCAATGAGCCATTTCGTGAATACAACATTACCGTACTCCCTCGAGCCCAAGCGGTAGAAGAAGTGATTGCGAGACTAGACACCAACCAAATTGTTGAATACATTGATCCCGTTCTTGTCTTAGGTACAGACTCGAGTGTTTGGGGAATCACCTATACATGGAGCAGTTCGAGTCCTCAAGTTCGAATCTCGACCGTTTCTGGCATCTCGACATTAACCATTGGTAAACTCGATTTCCAGCAAGACGTTCCGATTACTGCAAGATTTAATTTACCCAATACAACCCATGCCGTCAGTTATCGTCTGGATGCGGGGAGGGTATCGATTTATGAGGAATTTACATCGCTAGATATGCCCGAAGTTACGACTTCAAATACAATGATTCCGGGTCAAGCACTATTCAGTCCGCTTGGAAGTCGTGGTCTGCGTTTTGGAAGTGAGTTGTCCTTTATTACTACCGATTTTGGACGCTTTGTGAACACTAGTGGTGTAATCATTTATCAACATCCAACCGAAGACGCTTGTTTTGATCTTCGATTAACGGCGAACTATTCAGGTGGCATTACTAACTACTCACAAACAATTGAAGAGCCCTTCTGTGTTATTTCAACCAGATCACTTCAGACAAGATTAAATGCCGATCGTAATCAAGTTCGTGATATTGTGATCGATTTATCACTCAATAACCACCGCGACCGTGTCATAACCTTACCGGTTATCGGTGATGTTTATGGATACCCACTGATTTGGTCTGTTAATGATTCAGAAATTGTCGACCCAGCGCTATTTGATACAAGCGCATTATCAAGTGGCGTTTTAACGGTAAAAACATCGAATCAAGATTTCACTACCACCGACGATCTTGTGCTGACTTTAACGGTTGAGGTTCCGCTATTTGGAGGGGCATACCAACGGGTTACCAAAAACATAACCATCGACATTAGAGAGTAGATTTAAAATAAGATTAAAAAAAATCGATTAAAAAAAGAAAAAAGCCTTGAGATACGGCTTTTTTTCTAGTACTATTTATATTTGCAGGCAATGAAGTGCGAGGTTGCTGACACACTAGGGGGCGTTGCCATTGTCCCGGTCAGGTTTTCGCATCGAGCTAGCTAATCCAGATATTAGTGAGAGGAGTATGTATGGCAAATAAAATTCGTATCAAACTTCGTGCATATGATCATATGGTTATTGATCAATCCGCGATGAAGATTGTCGAGACGGCGAAGAAAACCGGATCGGATGTAGTGGGACCTGTTCCATTACCAACTAAAAAAGAGGTGTTTACAATTTTACGAAGTCCTCATGTTAACAAGGACTCCCGTGAACAGTTTGAACGCCGCACACACAAACGAATGATTGATATTGTGAATCCAACACCACAAACAATTGATTCGTTAATGCATCTAGACCTCCCATCAGGGGTCGAGATCGTAATTAAGTAGAGGAGTACAGACATGACTAAAGGAATCTTAGGACAAAAACTCGGTATGACACAAATCTTCAACGAAGAAGGAATCCTTGTGCCAGTGACCGTGATTGATTGTAACCAAAATGTTGTGCTGCAAAAGAAATCGGTTGAGATTGACGGGTATGAGTCGGTTCAAGTCGGATACGGGGTTAAACCCGAACGCCGTGCGAACAAACCAGAACTTGGGCATCTCAAAGCGAGTGGCTCAGCACCTAAGCGCTTCGTGAAAGAATTACGTATGACTGACATGTTGGAATATGAAGTCGGTCAAGAAGTCCCTGTGACAATTTTTGAACCCGGCCATGTGGTCGACGTTCAAGGAACATCAAAAGGGAAAGGATTTACCGGTACCATTCGACGTAACAACCAATCTCGAGGACCAATGAGTCACGGTTCGAGATATCATCGTCGACCAGGTTCGATGGGTCCTGTTGCTCCTAACCGAGTGGCAAAAGGGAAGATTATCCCAGGGCAAGAAGGTCACAAGACCGTCACCCTTCAGAATTTAGAAATCGTCAAAGTGGATGCAGAGCGTGGTCTCTTATTAATTAAGGGTAACGTTCCGGGTCCTAATAAATCATTCGTAAGCATCAAACACGCCGTGAAAGGTCAATAGTCAGAAAGGAGCGTATCATGCCGAAAGTATCATTGCTTAATCAAGCAGGAAAAAAACTAAAAGAAATTACGTTGTCGGATGCGGTATTTGGGATTGAACCCAATCACCAAGCTCTTTATGACGTAGTCAAAGCCCAACAGGCTGCGATGCGACAAGGTTCGCAAAAAGCGAAAACCCGAAGCGAAGTTCGTGGTGGGGGTCGTAAACCTTGGCGTCAAAAAGGGACTGGTCGCGCTCGTCAAGGGTCGATTCGTTCACCTCATTGGCGAGGTGGTGGGGTGGTCTTTGCACCGGTTCCCCGCGATTACTCTGTCAAAGTGAACAAACAAGTTCGTCAGTTAGCACTTCGCAGTGCATACTCGTCGAAAGTTGCAGCTAGTGTCTTACAAGTTGTCGACAAATTAGCGTTTGCTGAATTCAAAACCAAAGCGTTTGCTGAAATGCTAACTGCATTGCAAGCAAATGGCCGTACTGTGATTGTGACGGAAGACATGGATGAAAAAGTATTCAAGTCTGCAAGTAACCTTCCCGGGACATCGGTCTACACCTGGAGTCATGCGAGTGTTGTGGACATTTTAAATGCTGACAACATCGTCATCACCGAAGGGGCAGCGCGTCAACTCGAGGAGGTGCTCGGATGAAAAACATGTATGACATTATCAAACGTCCGATCATTACAGAAAAATCATTAAAACTAGTTGAACTTGGGAAATATACCTTTGAAGTGGCCCAAGAAGTCAACAAAGTCGAAGTCAAAAAAGCGATCAGTGAAATCTTTAAGGTCGATGTGGTCAAAGTGAACCTAATCAATGGGATTGCAAAAAAACGTCGCGTTGGTCAAAACACTGGACTTCGTCCTAAAGTGAAGAAAGCAATTGTAACCTTGAAAACCGGGCAAACAATTGACGTCTTCGAGGTCTAGGAGGATTTATGCCAATTAAAACCTATAAACCGACCACCAATGGTCGTCGCGGAATGTCCACCCTTGATTTCGCTGAAATCACAAAAACCACCCCAGAGAAATCGTTGTTAGCACCGATTTCGAAAAAGGGGGGTCGTAACAATGTTGGACGCTTAAGTGTTCGCCACCAAGGTGGGGGCCACAAACGTAAATACCGTGTTATTGATTTTAAACGTATTAAAGATGGTGTACCTGCAACGGTTAAAGCGATTGAATATGATCCAAACCGTAGCGCAAACATTGCATTACTCTACTATGCAGATGGTGCGAAAGCGTACATTATTGCACCCAAAGGACTTCAAGTCGGTGCTGTGGTTGAATCAGGCCCTGGTGCAGATATTAGAGTCGGAAATGCACTACCACTTATTAATATCCCAGTTGGGACAACGGTTCACAGTGTTGAACTAAGTCCAGGTGGCGGAGGACAACTCGCTCGCTCCGCAGGAGCAAGTGTTGAGATCTTGGGTCGTGAAGACAAATACGTCATCATCCGTCTCAACTCTGGCGAAGTGCGTAAAGTATTAAATACATGTCGTGCAACCATTGGGGTTGTTGGAAACGAAGAACACAACCTTGTCAACATCGGCAAAGCCGGTCGTAAGCGTCATATGGGAATCAAACCAACCGTTCGTGGTTCGGTTATGAACCCGAATGACCACCCTCACGGTGGGGGTGAAGGTCGTGCTCCCATTGGTCGTACACAACCTGTGTCGCCTTGGGGTAAACCAGCATTAGGGAAGAAAACACGTCGTTCTGGTCAGTCTGATAAATTGATTGTCCGTCGTCGTACAGCGTAGGAGAGATTATGTCTAGATCATTAAAAAAAGGCCCATTCGCAGACGATCACTTACTTAATAAAGTAAAAGTCTTGAATGATGCAAATAAAAAACAAGTTATCCAAACCTGGTCTCGTCGTTCTGCGATCTTTCCTAATTTCGTCGGGCATACGATTGCGGTCCACAATGGCCGTGAACATGTTCCTGTTTATGTCACAGAAGATATGGTTGGGCACAAACTCGGTGAGTTTGCCCCAACCAGAACATACCGTGGTCATGACAAGGACAAAAAGGTAGGTAAATAATGGAAGTTAAAGCACAAAAAAGACTTCTTCGAGTGGCACCACGCAAAGCTCGTTTGGTTACAGACCTTGTTCGTGGAAAAGATTGTGGTCAAGCAATAGCGATCCTACGAAATAGTAAACAACATGTTGCTAAAGATGTTGAGAAATTAATTCGTAGTGCAATGGCAAATGCTGAACACAATAACGATATGGATATCAACAACTTAGTTATTGCCAAAATCTATGCTGATGAAGGACCGGTTCTAAAACGAATCCGTGCCGGATCTCGAGGTAGTGCAAGTAGAATTAACAAGCGTACATCCACCATCACGGTGTTTGTCGCAGAAAAGGAGTAGTGGAATGGGACAAAAAGTCAGTCCAGTCGGATTACGCGTAGGCGTTTACCGCGATTGGGATACAAAATGGTTCTTTGATCAAAAAGAAGTTCCACAAATCCTTCAAGAGGACTTAGCTATTCGCAGTTCACTTGAGAAACGTTTTGCAAATGCAGCCGTGGCACGAATCATCATTGAACGCAAAAGTAAAAACAAAATCGATATTATTCTTTATACAGCAAAACCAGGGGTCATTATTGGCCAAGATGGAACGAAGAAACTAGAAGCTGTTAAAGAACTCGAACAATTAACGAATAAATCCGTCATGATTAACATCATTGAAGTCCGTCGCCCTGAAGTGGATGCGGTCTTAGTGGCTAAATCCATTGCGGAACAATTAGAAAACCGTGCAAGTTTCCGCCGCGCTCAAAAAGTAGCGATTCAACGTGCCATGAAAAATGGGGCACTTGGAGTTAAAACGCTCGTTTCTGGACGTTTAGGGGGAGCCGAAATGGCGCGTAGTGAAGGGTATTCGGAAGGTAATGTTCCGCTTCATACCTTACGTGCTGACATCGATTATGCGCATGCAGAAGCGATGACAACCTATGGAAAACTAGGCGTAAAAGTCTGGATTTACAAAGGCGAAATCTTAACTGGAAAAAAACGCAAAGGAGAGTAACCGATAATGTTAATGCCAAAACGTACGAAATATCGACGTCCACATCGCGTTCCTCATGATAAAGGCTTTGCGAAAAGCCCAGGAGTAGTACATTTCGGGGAATACGGTTTAATGGCCGTAGAATCTGGTTGGATTACCAACCGTCAAATTGAGGCAGCGCGTATTGCGATGACTCGTTACATGAAACGTCAAGGTCAAGTCTGGATCAACATTTTCCCGCACTTGGCAAAAACCGCAAAACCACTTGAAGTTCGAATGGGATCTGGAAAAGGTTCCCCAGAAGGTTGGGTTGCTGTCGTCAAACGTCAACGTGTGATGTTTGAAGTGGGTGGCGTGACCGAAGAAGTGGCTCGTGAAGCATTACGTCTTGCGATGCACAAACTGCCTATAAAATGTAAGTTTGTTCGTAAGCAGGAAGGGGGCGCTGACGCATGAAACCAAATGAAATCAGAAAACTAGATACGCCAGCGATTGAAAAAGAAATTCAATCCCTCAAAAAAGAACTCTTTGATTTACGATTTCAAGCCGCAGTGGGGCAACTCAATGATTCGGCGAAACTTCGTACCTTAAAGAAAGATATTGCAAGAATGTACACGATCATGACAGAACGTGAGAAAGGGCTTAATGGGTAACACTAATGGAACGAAATTCTCGTAAGGCAATTATCGGAACCGTGGTTTCAGATAAAGCCGACAAAACAATTACCGTTGCAGTGGAATCCAAAGCTCGTCATCCACTGTATAACAAGTTGATCAAACGCGTTAAAAAAGTAACTGCTCACGATGAAAACAACCAAGCTAAAATTGGTGATGTCGTAAAAATTATGGGAACGCGACCCTTATCTCGCACCAAACGTTTCCGTTTGGTCGAAATCGTGAAAGAACATATCGAAATCTAAAAGGAGGAACCGTTTATGATTCAACAAGAGTCTAGACTAATCGTCGCGGATAACTCCGGAGCTCGTGAAATTCTCACGATTAAAGTATTAGGAGGCACGCGTCGACGTTATGCCCAAATTGGTGACATTATTGTTGCTACGGTGAAAACCGCAACACCGGGTGGGCAAGTAAAAAAAGGAGAAGTCGTGAGGTGTGTTATTGTACGCACGAAACACGGACTTCACCGTCCAGATGGTAGCTACATCAAGTTTGATGATAATGCTGCTGTGGTTATCCGTGAGGATAAAACACCTCGTGGAACCCGTATCTTCGGCCCTGTTGCTCGCGAATTACGCGACAAACAATTTATGAAAATTGTTTCCTTGGCGCCGGAAGTATTATAGGAGGCCTGATGAAATTACGTAAAGGCGATCAAGTTAAAGTCTTGAGCGGAAAAGACAAAGGAAAAATCGGAGCGGTTACGAAAGTACTCGTTAAAACCAACCAAGTGATTGTGGAAGGTATTAATGTGATGAAACGTCACACCAAACCATCCCAAGCAAACCAAGATGGTGGAATTATTGAGATTACGTCTCCAATTAATGCATCAAATGTTGCATTGGTAGAAGGCAAAGCTCAAACACCAACAAAAGTTGGGTACCGTATTGAAAAAGAAAAGAAAGTTCGGTTTGCTAAAAAAACCGGTCAAACCATAAGTTAGGAGGACTGTATGGCACGTTTACAAGAACAATACAAAAAAACTGTCATGCCAGCTCTCTTAGGAGAATTTGGGTATGACTCGGTAATGGAAATTCCGAAACTCGAAAAAATTGTCATCAACATGGGCGTCGGTGATGCAGTCGTGAACTCTAAAGCTCTTGATGATGCAGTGAATGAATTAACAGTGATTGCCGGACAAAAGCCTGTAATTACGAAAGCCCGCAAGTCAATCTCGAACTTTAAAGTTCGTGAAGGATACGCGATTGGTTGTAAAGTTACCTTACGAGGGAAACGTATGTACGATTTCCTCGATAAACTCGTTAGCATTGCCTTACCACGGGTGAGAGACTTCCGTGGGGTCAGTAAAAATAGTTTTGATGGTCGTGGAAACTACACCCTCGGGGTGAAAGAACAATTAATCTTCAGTGAGATTGATTACGACCAAGTTAAAAAAATCCGTGGCATGGATATTGTCATGGTGACAACGGCTAATACCGATGAAGAAGCTAGAAGCTTACTTAAACATCTCGGTTTACCGTTTGCCAAGTAGGAGAGTTTGAATGGCTAAAACATCACAAAAAGTTAGACAACAACGTCCGGCAAAATTTTCATCACAAGCTTATACACGCTGTATCCGATGCGGTCGTCCGCATTCAGTACTTCGTAAGTTTGGCCTTTGCCGAATTTGTTTTCGCGAACTCGCCTACAAAGGACAGCTTCCGGGCGTCCGTAAGGCTAGTTGGTAAGGAGGAAATGTTATGGTAATGACCGATCCGATTGCAGATATGCTGACCCGTATTCGCAATGCCAATCAAATGTATAAAGAAACGGTAGAGATTCCAGCTTCGACGGTAAAACGTGCGATTCTTGATGTCTTAAAAGCCGAAGGTTTTATTCGTGATTACGAATATATTGCTGACGAAAAACAAGGAATGTTAAATGTTTCTCTTGCGTATGCAAGTGGAAAAGAGCGAGTCTTAAAAGGACTAAAACGAATTTCAAAACCTGGACTTCGCGTCTATGCGAACCATGAAGAAATTCCAAAAGTATTAAATGGCTTAGGCGTTGCGGTATTATCTACTTCGCAAGGAGTGATGACCGGACACCAAGCACAACGACAAAAGATTGGTGGCGAAGTCATCGCCTACATCTGGTAAGGAGGACGTATGTCGCGTATTGGTAAATTACCGATTCCTGTACCAAGTGGGGTGACGGTCACCATTAATGGAAGTTTTGTTAGTGTTCAAGGACCTAAAGGGACCTTGGAACGTACCTTCCATAAACTCGTGACCATCTCACAGGAAGATGGAATCGTAACAGTAAAACCTGTCAATACTTCTCAACAAGCCAAAGCGTTATACGGAACAACGCGTTCGGTATTAAACAATATGGTCGTCGGGGTATCATCAGGATTTAGTAAATCACTAACGATTAAAGGGGTTGGGTATCGTGCTCAACTTCAAGGCAGTACACTCGTAATCAATGCAGGGTATTCACATCCAGTTGAACTCAAAATTCCAGCAGGAATTACGGTGGATGTTCCCAAACCAGTGAACATAACTGTCTCGGGAGCGGACAAGGAAGTTGTGGGTGAGTTTGCCGCAAACATCCGTGCCGTTCGTAAACCAGAACCGTATCTAGGTAAAGGGATTCGTTACGACGATGAAGTCATCCGTCGTAAAGAAGGGAAAACTGCATAAAGGTAACTACGTATGATAAAAAAATTCGACAGACAATCAAGTCGTTTAAAACGACGTACTCGCATTCGTGCGAAAATTTCTGGAACTGCAGCGATTCCTCGTTTAAGTGTTTATCGCTCAAACACGAATATCTTTGCTCAACTAATCGACGATGCACAAGGGATAACTCTTGCTGAAGCGTCAAGCCTAGGGACGAAGAAACCCGGAAACATTGACCAAGCCAAACTCGTTGGTGCGGAAATTGCAAAACAAGCGAAAGCAAAAAAAATTACCAAGGTCGTCTTCGACCGTGGTGGATATCTGTATCACGGACGTGTGAAAGCCTTGGCGGAAGCTGCTCGTGAAGCAGGATTAGAGTTTTAGGAGGATTCATGGCAGAAGAACAAAAAGTGTCTGCAGCGCCAGCTGAAAAGACGCCAACTCAATCATCTGATAATCAAGGCCAAAGTCGTGGTCCTCGTGGTCGTCGTGGAGGACGCGGTGGAGATCGCCGTCGCCAAAAGACTGAAAAACTATATGAAGAACGCGTTGTTGAGATTAATCGTGTCACCAAGGTTGTTAAAGGGGGCCGTCGTTTTCGCTTTAGCGCCCTTGTGGTCATCGGGGATCGTAAAGGTAAAGTCGGTTTTGGAACCGGAAAAGCCCAAGAAGTACCTGATGCAATTAAAAAAGCAATTGAAGCGGCAAAACGTAATTTATTAGTTGTACCAATGGTTGAAAAAACAATTCCTCACCAAACAATTGGGATTTATGGTTCAGGGCGAGTCTTACTGAAACCTGCGAGCCCGGGTACCGGAGTTATTGCGGGTGGTGCGGTTCGTGCAGTATTAGAATTAGCGGGCGTGGAAGATATCCTTTCAAAATCGCTCGGATCGAATACGCCAATCAACATGGTACGTGCAACGTATGAAGGACTTAAAGGACTTCGTACCCGTGAGAGTGTTGCTGCACTTCGTGGAAAACAACCATCAGAAATTAGGGGGTATTAATCATGGCTCAACTTAAAATCAAGTTGGTAAAGTCCACGATTGGTAAACCATCCAATCAAAAAGCAACCGCAAAAGCGTTAGGGTTAACCAAACTACAACGCTCGGTCACTAAACCAGATAACCCACATATTCGTGGGATGGTAGCCACTATTGCACATTTAGTGGACGTGGAGGAAGTCAAATGAAAATTCATGAGATTAAACCCATACAAAAAAATAAAACGAGAAAACGAGTTGGTCGAGGCCTAGGGTCTGGAACAGGGAATACCGCTGGTAAAGGGAACAACGGACAAAATGCCCGCTCAGGTGGGGGTGTTCGTTTAGGATTTGAAGGGGGTCAAACTCCATTATTCAAACGTTTACCTAAGCGTGGATTCACCAATTTCACTCGCAAAGAGTACGCAATTGTCAATCTTGCTGAGCTTGCTCATTTAGATGCTGGAACGGTTGTGACGTTAGAGATGTTATTAAAACATCGTATTATTCGTAAACCACTCGATGGGCTTAAAGTATTGGGCGATGGGGAACTTGCCAACGCCTTAACCATCAAAGCGCATAAAGTATCCGCTTCAGCGAAAGCAAAAATTGAAGCGGCAGGTGGAACGGTCGAGGTTCTCTAATGAAAACCTTAAAACTCGTGTTACAAAACAAAGAGTTGCTAAAAAAAATAGCCTTTGTGCTGGGAGCATTCTTGTTATACCGAGTCGCGGTATTCATTCCCATTCCGATGATCAGTGTTCCGGAAGAGCTCTTTAATAATGAATTACTAGGGTTTTTAAATGCCTTTAGTGGGGGTGCCTTAGAAAATCTAAGTGTCATCTCTCTTGGGGTAGGGCCTTATATTACAGCTAGTATCGTCGTCCAAATCCTTCAAACCGATTTGGTCCCTCTTCTAACCGAATGGCAAGAAGAAGGAGAAGCGGGAAAACAGAAGACCAGTCAATTGACACGCTACTTGGCGATTGGGTTAGCGTTTATCCAGGCCTTTGCGATTACCGTTGGGATTGATGCGTTGTCGGTTGGTGTTTCACCAACCCCGATTGTCTTTGTCTACTTGGCGATCATCATTACCGCAGGAACCAGTTTCTTATTGTGGTTGGGTGATCAAATTACAGTCAAAGGTGTTGGGAACGGCGTCTCAATGATTATTGCAGCCGGGATTATTTCGAGCTTACCAGCAACCTTTGCAACCCTTTGGGCGCTGTACATAACTCCGCTTGATGCAAGTGTTGAAACCTATATTAGTTTTGCGATTGTTGTGGTCTTATTCGTCTCCATCTTGCTTGGGATTATCTTCATGCAAGCGGTGAACCGTAATGTACCCATTCAATATGCAAACCGTCCAGGTCAAAGTAAGTTCTCAGGAAAACATGATTCGAATATTCCAATCAAGCTCAATTCAGCGGGGGTGATTAGTGTCATCTTTGCGATTACCATTCTCAGCTTACCGCTGACACTGGTTCAGTTTGCGAACCTTACGGGTAACATTGCATTTTGGATTACAGAAATTTTCTCTAGTGCACGTCCGATTGGATTTGTCCTCTATGTCTTCTTAATCTTTGTGTTTACGTTCTTTTATTCCTTCTTGCAGGTCAACCCTGAAAAAGTGGCGAATAACTTAAGTAAACAAAACGCCTATATTCCTGGGGTACGACCTGGGGAAGACACAGAGATTTACTTTAGTAAGATTTTATTTAAAGTGACTTTACTTGGGGCAGTGTATCTAAGTATTGTTGCTGTGATTCCGATTCTTACGGCGGCCTTATTTAATCTTCCACCAACAGTCACGGTAGGGGGAACGTCTTTACTCATTGTTGTTGGGGTCGCTGTTGAAACCTTTAAACAGATTACAACGGAAGCGAACAAACAAGAATATAAAGGATTTATTCGATAATGAGACTACTTGTGATGGGCCCACCGGGATCAGGGAAGGGTACACAATCGAAACTCATCACGGAAAAATACCACATCCCACATATCTCAACGGGTGATATGTTTCGAAGCGCAATACGCGCTAAAACCCCATTAGGATTAGAAGCCAAGTCGTACATCGACAAAGGGCTTTATTGTCCTGATGACCTAACCATTAAACTGATCCGAGAACGAATTTCACAACCGGATTGCGCCCGCGGCTTTCTCTTGGATGGATTTCCACGAACTTTGCCGCAAGCTGTTGCGTTAAATAAAGCACTCGCGGAGCAAAATACTGCGTTGTCGCATGTTCTTAAACTCGACATTGATTCGTATATGATTGTCAAACGACTATCAGGACGACGAATTTGTCCAAAATGTGAAGTGAGTTATCATGAGGACTTTAGTCCGCCTAAAGTAGAAGGCGTCTGCGACGATTGTGGAACGGCGTTGATCACTCGAAGTGATGACCAACCAGAAACCGCCATCAAACGTCTTGAAGTATACTTACAAAACACGTACCCCATTATGGATTACTATGACCAACAGGATTTACTACATCACATTGTTGGGGTCGGGGAAATCGAGAAGGTCTTCTCACGATTTGAGAAAATCTTGGATTCACCACAACCAGTATGATTAATATAAAAACTTCTCGTGAAATTGAACTGATGCGTCAAGCAGGCCGAATTGTTGCTCTTGCTCACCAAGCAATTGAACCAATGATTCAGCCTGGTATGACAACAGCAGAACTTGACCAAAAAGTCAGAGAGGTGATCGCAAGTTATGGCGGTACGCCGACATTTCTAGGATACCGAGACTTTCCAGCGGCCATCTGTGCATCAATCAACGAAGAAGTGGTTCATGGGATTCCTTCCGCACGACAATTAATGGATGGTGATATTATTGCGGTCGATATAGGAGTCACCTACCAGGGATACCATGGCGATTCCGCCTGGACCTATCCGGTAGGTCAAATCGCACCTGAGGTGCAAACCTTATTAGAGGTCACTAAGGAAGCCTTATTTATCGGGCTTGCTGCAGCAAAAGTTGGAAACCGTATTGGTCATATTGGCCATGCGATTGAAGCCTATGTTGCTCCACTGGGTTATGGGATTGTTGAAGAATTTACGGGCCATGGAGTCGGCCGAGAACTCCATGAAGAACCGCCAATTCCCAACTTCGGTCCGGTAACCGAAGGACCGGTCATTAAACCGGGAATGAGCTTAGCGATTGAACCAATGATTAATCTTGGAACAAAACGGGTTCGGATATTATCCGACGGCTGGACCGCAGTGACGGCAGATCGTAAACCCAGTGCTCATTTTGAGCACACCATCGTTGTAACCAATGATGGATATGAAATTCTGACTATTTTATAAGGAGGCACTATGGCAAAAGATAATGTCATTGAAATGGAAGGGACTATTAGTGAAGTACTACCTGGTACCCAATTTAAAGTGCTTTTAGAAAATGGTCACACAGTCCTCGCACACGTTTCTGGTAAGATCCGTATGTACTACATACGGATCTTACCGGGTGATAAAGTCACGGTTGAAATTTCTCCGTATGACATAACACGTGGGCGAATCACCTATCGTCATAAATAAACACTGAGGAGAAATCAATGAAAGTCAAAGCATCCGTCAAGCCGATTTGTGACAAATGTAAAGTCATTCGTCGTAAAGGCAAAGTAATGATTATCTGTGAAAACCCTCGGCACAAACAACGTCAAGGATAAGGAGAGCTACTATGGCACGTATTAGTGGAGTTGACATACCGCGTGAGAAACGCGCTGTCATCGCATTACAGTATATTTATGGAATTGGCCCAAAACGCGCTCAAACCATCCTCGCGAATTCCAAAGTTGATGAATCGGTCCGAGTCAAAGACTTAACCGACGCGCAACTCGTCAAAATTCGTGAACAGGTCGCAAAATTTGTGACTGAAGGGGACCTTCGACGCGAAGTGAACACCAACATCAAACGATTGATGGAGATTGGTTCATACCGAGGCATGCGTCACCGTAAAGGACTTCCTACACGGGGACAAAATACAAAAAATAACTCAAGAACTCGCAAAGGTCCAAAACGGACTGTTGCGAACAAGAAAAAATAAGGAGGAATGACCCATGGCAGCTAAAACCGTACGTAAAAAACGTCGAGCACGTAAAAATGTGCCTAATGGAATTGCACATATTCATTCCACCTTTAACAACACCATTGTGACCATTACCGATGAAGCAGGAAATGCTCTCGCGTGGAGCAGTGGTGGAGCATTAGGGTTTAAAGGGAGTAAAAAATCAACACCCTT
The DNA here is from genome assembly GCA_965657695.1 of Bacillota bacterium. Lineage (GTDB taxonomy): Bacteria > Bacillota_I > Bacilli_A > MAG-NZ > MAG-NZ > M30B81. The sequence continues at coordinate 27,116 of CBFHOU010000001.1, forward strand.
TGCCGCTCAATTAGCCGGTGAAGCTGCAGCAAAAGCAGCCACTGAACAAGGAGTTCAAAAGGTAGAGGTCAACGTCAAAGGTCCTGGACCAGGACGTGAAGCAGCAATTCGTTCCTTGCAAGTTGCAGGACTAGAAATTACTGCCATTATAGATGTCACACCGTTACCACACAATGGTGTGAAATTAAGTAAACGTCGTTAATACGAAGGAGGCTACTGAATGAAGGATATGAAATTTGAAAAGCCAAAATCGTATGTTGAACCCTTTCAATTAGACGATACCTTTGGCAAGTTTGTCATCAAACCCCTAGAACGTGGGTTTGGAATTACCTTAGGAAATAGTTTGCGCCGTGTACTCATCTCATCGATGCCTGGAGCGGCGATAACCAATGTAGAAATCGAAGGTGCACCTCACGAGTTTAGTGCATTAGAAGGCGTTGTAGAGGACGTTACTCAAATCATTCTAAACTTAAAAGATGTAGTACTAACGATTGATTCCAGTAATCCTTCGGTTGAAAAAACGTTAGAGATTATTGCAGTGGGCGAAGGTCCAGTCACCGCAGGTGATATTATTCATGACAGTGACGTTAAAATCATCAACAAAGACAAAGTCATTGCAAATTTAGCGAATCATGGAAAACTGAAAATGCAAATGATCGCACGTCTTGGCATCGGTTATGTCGATGCATCGGAAAATAAGCGACAAGATGACCCGCTAGGGTTCATTCCAATTGATGCTGTTTATACTCCTGTTAAAAATGTGAAATATAACGTTGAAAAAATCCTTGTGGATAATTCAACAGACCATGATGAGTTAGTCCTTGAAATCCTAACGGATGGATCGATTTCGCCCGAAGATGCCTTAGGCATGGCGGCGAAGATTATGATTAACCATTTAGATGTCGTGGTTGAACTTTCAGAAAAAGCAAAAGAAACAGATTTTATTGTTGACCGTGATGAAGTAGGAAGTGTTCAGTTAATGGAGATGAGTATTGAAGAACTTGACTTCAGTGTTCGTTCATACAACTCTCTAAAACGTGCAGGAATTTCTACGGTTGGTGAGTTAATTAATAAGTCTGAAGAAGAGATGATGACGATTCGTAATCTGGGTCGTAAATCACTCAAGGAAGTCAAAGATAAGCTTGAAGAACTCAGCTTGTCCTTGAAGAATAGTTAGGAGGATCTCTCATGTCACAAGGTTATCGAAAATTAAGCCGAACTTCTGATCAACGCAAAGCGTTATTGAGAGATTTGGTTACCGATTTAATTATTAATGAACGCATTACGACCACCGAGATGAAAGCCAAAGAACTTTCACGCTTGGCGGATAAGATGATTACCTTAGGTAAAAAAGGTACACTAGCAGCTCGTCGCCAAGCGGCAGCAACAGTTCGACCTGAAACCGTAGGTGATGAATCAAATCAAACTGCTGTTCAAAAATTGTTTGCTGATTTAGCGCCGCGTTATGCTTCCCGTGAAGGAGGTTATACTCGCGTACTTAAACTAGGTCCACGTCGTGGTGACGGGGCTGAAATGGCAATTATTGAATTTGTAGAATAACCCGACTTCGGTCGGGTTTTTTACGGCAATTGAAATTTAACAATGACAAGACTATACTTATATTTGTGAGGCTAAACAACAATGAGCGAGATTAAGAAAATAGGGATTTTAACGGGTGGCGGTGACTGCTCCGGATTAAATGCCGTGATTTATGCGGTAACAAAAACAGCAATCCTCAAGTATGGACTAGAAGTCGTCGGCTTTATGCGTGGCTATTCTGGGTTATACCATAAAGAATTCATTCCTTTAACACTACAATCCGTATCTGGGATTATGCATACCGGGGGGACAATTCTAAAATCATCCAATAAGGATAATTTATTCAATTTTCGTCTTAAAGAAAATGGTGAATGGGTATATAAAGATGTTTCCCAAGTTGCCCTTGATAACTTAAAAGAGATGGGGGTTGATGCCCTAGTCATCTTAGGGGGCGACGGGACACTAACGAGTGCTCGTGACTTTGGACGACGTGGACTTCCGGTTGTGGGAATTCCTAAGACCATTGATAATGACTTGCCTTCAACCGATGTTACTTTTGGTTATAATACATCTTTAGAATCCATTACCGATGCAATCGATAAAATTACAACAACTGCAGCATCACATGAACGAATCATGATCGTTGAAGTCATGGGTCGCCATACTGGCTGGCTTGCGATAGAAGGCGGACTATCTGGAGGTGCTGATGTTATTTTGATACCAGAGATTCCCTACAGTATCGATCAAGTTGTGAAAAAAATCGAAGAACGCAATCGCCAAGACAAAAATTTTTCGATTATTGTCGTTGCCGAAGGGGCGAAAGAAATTGATGGTTCGATTCATGTTCGTGAACGAGTTGAAGACAGTGCGGACCAAATTCGTTTGGGTGGTGTTGGCGGAAAAATTATGGCGGACTTACAAAAACGACTTCCTAATCAAGAAGTTCGTTATTCCAACTTGGCATATATTCAGCGTGGCGGGGTCACCAGCCAATTTGACCGTGTGTTAGGATTGCAATTTGGGTATAGCGCCATTGATTTACTCATGAGTGGAACCTATTCTCATATGGTGACGTATAAAGATCACACCATTAAACATTTACCCCTAGAAGAAGTAGTCGGACGTGGTGAAACAGGAGAAACATCAGAAGGTGGAACCAAATTGGTGAATCCTACCGGGCTTTTGGTACGTACCGCAAAAGGATTAGGTATTGTCTTTGGCGATTAAATACCCATTTCATATTTCAACCACTTCTTTGTGATGTGGGTCCTGGGACTTGTTGCGATCGATGTATATAGTGCTGTTGCCTTATTGATATACCTTATCAACAAGGATCGATTATCAGTTGATGGGACACTTAAAAATAGAAAAATTATAAAAGAGGACGCATAAGCGTCTTTTTTAAGGCATATTTTTGCCATGATATTTGTTGCTGTGATAGGATTTACCTACATCAAATTACACAACGAATTACTTGATGGCTAGAAAAAGGAGAGTAATAAAATGAAAAAGTTATTAGCATTAGTATTAACAATGTTCATCGCGGCATGCACGCCTGCAGAAGAACCATTACGCGTTGCCATGGATTTACGTTATCCACCGTTTGAAACGGTTGATACCGAAAATAATCCTGAAGGAATCAGTGTTGATACAGCACGTGCCTTTGGAGAGTTTTTGGGTCGTGAAGTCGAAATCGTAAATACAGAATTCGGAAGCATTATCCCGTCTCTTCAATCAGGTGAAGTGGATATCGCCATTGCGTCAATGAGTATTACAGAAGCACGCGCGCAAATTGTCGATTTCTCAAATCCATACTTTTACTTCAAAATTATTACATTAGTAAATAGTGAATGGGCAGCTGCCAATGGCATCACAGAAGATTCAACGGTAGAAGATTTGTTAGCCATTGAAGATGCGCGTTTCGTTGGAATTGCATCTCAAGTGTCGGCTTCGATTCCTCAAAGCTATGGAAAAGAAGTTCGTGAAGCTACCGACTTAGGAACTGCGGTAGAACAAGTTGCTCAAGGTACATCCGATGTACTACTTATGAGCGCGAATCCGGTTATTGATGGCTTTAAAGCGAATCCAGATACGACGCTAGTCGTATGGGACTCATGGGTATCTAGTCCCATCGGGATGGCTGTCCAAAAAGGAAATACTGAATTAATTGAACAAGCCAATGAATTCATTGCTTCATTTAATACACCAGGCGGTCTCTATGAAGAACTTGCCGCAACGTGGGATGAGATTTTATTAGAACGATTACTTAATCGTTATGGAATTGACTTCTATATAAATGAATAAACGAATCGCTTATGCATTAGCGATCATAACAGTTGCGGCATTTGCCGCATTTGTTGTTTTTCGCCAACAATCAGGATTTCAACTAGAGGTCCTTGCTCCCTATCAAGATTTGATCTTGGAAGGAGTTGGAAATACCATTATTGTGTCCATCGTGACACTTTTTGGTAGTTTGATTGTTGGTTTCTTGTTTTATCTATTATCAATTAGTAAAAATAAATATTTTCAAGCATTAACGGACGTGTTTACGGAGATTGTGTATGGAACGCCATTGCTCGTGTTGGTGGTTATTATGGCATTTGTTATTGGACCTGCGTTTGGGACCTTTAACCGCAACCTTATGGGGTATATGGCACTAATTATCTACATGACTCCATACATGAAAAACATTTATAAGTCATCGATTTCTTCCATCGGGGAAGAACAATATATGGCAATGGATTTATTTGGGTTTACGCCGTGGCAACGATATCGATATATTATTATCCCGCAGGTGGTGCGAGTCTTAATGCCACCGATGATGAATAACTTCTCAATGATTATCAAAGGGAGTGCCTTGCTTAACGTACTTAGCTACGGTGAATTATTTTATGCGGTCCGGATTGCGCAATCTAAGACATTTGCCTTTGTTGAAGGATACATGTTGATGTGGATTTTATATCTCATCATTACGATTCCGTTATCTCAAGTGACCAAATACATTGAAAGAAGGTGGGGATTATGAGATTACAAATCCAGAACCTTGTTCACAACTACGATGTTGAGGTGTTAAGTAACCTAAACTTTGAACTCAGTGAATATAACTCCATTGCCATCGTTGGTGTCTCTGGCTCAGGTAAATCGACACTCCTTCGAATCATGTCTGGATTAGAACAACCTACCGAAGGTGAAGTCTTCATTAATAATATGAGTGTAAAAGATCCCGATTACCGAAAGCATGTTGGATTCGTCTTCCAAAGTCACAACTTGTTTCCTCATTTAACACTAAAGGAAAACATTACCCTAGTGCTAGAGAAAACAAGAGGAATTGAACCAGAAGAAGCTGAAGCGATTGCGATTCGAAACTTAAATCAACTGCATTTAGAAGATCAATATAATAAGTTACCCAAAAACGTCTCTGGTGGTCAGGCTCAACGAGCCTCGATTGCTCGTGCCTTATCAGTAGATCCGAATATCATATTCCTTGATGAGCCGACATCAGCACTTGATCCCATATTAACCTTTGAGGTCTTAAGTGCGATTGAAGAGCTTCGGGACTCTGGCAAGGAATTTCTATTCGTCACTCACAATATGAAATTCGTAAAAGACTTTGCCGACTATGTTATATTCATGGATAAAGGTGAAATCGTCGAATATGGTCCACCAACTATCCTCGATAAACCAGCATCCGAACAATTACAAGAGTTTATGTATAAATTAAAATAAGAATCCCTAGGATTCTTATTTTTTTATATTGGCTGGATTAACTCGTTATTGTCGACCTTTGAAGAGTTTACAAGGGTAGATACCGGGTACATGGTAAAGGAATCACTTGTATTATTCAAAGTTGGGGAATCATTTAACCACATCGATATATATTCTTCTTCAATAAATAACGGCATTCGATCATGAACTGAAGATAAGGCATCGTTTGCATTGGTTGTTATGATGGCTGCAGTGTATTTTTTGCGTCCATCTTGGAGGACTACTGAGGTGAAGATGCCAGCCATATACGAGAACCCTGAACGCTTTTGAATATAATATGGCTGTTTTTGATTTTCACTACGCTGCCATTCATAATAGCCATCTGTAACAATCAAACATCGACGGCGTTGGAATGAATCTTTGAAGCTGGGCTTTTGTGTGATGGTTTCCGCACGAGCATTAATGAAAGGTTTGAATCCTTTGTTGGCAAATGAAGGGATAAATCCCCATTCAAGTTCACCTACTCGTAGAGATTGACCATCATGGATGATCGAAAGAACTTTTTGACCAGGAGAAATGTTATAGCGTGGGTATGTCGATTCTATTTTGATGGATGACAATTCCAACTTTGAGGTTAAGTGATCTTCGATCTCTTTGTTTGTAAAACCAAGTGTAAAGCGACCGCACATAATTATTTTTCAAACTGTCGTATGTATTCTAATGTAGTTCGAACCATCGACCCAGTTCCAAAGTTGTTTGAGTCAGTTGCAGTTCCTGCAATATCACAGTGTACCCACTTGGTTCCTGGCTCAATAAATTCTTGCAAGAAGGCTGCAGCAGCTGATGCGCCCCCTGCACGGGTTCCTGCATTATCAATATCAGCTACTTTACCTTTGATGGCTTTCACGAAGAAATCACCAATTGGTAATTCCCACGCTAATTCTTGTTCACGCTCTGCAGAATCTAAATACTGCTTTATCATCTTACGATTGTTTGTAAATACGCCGGTGTAACCGCCTAATGCAACAACAACAGCTCCAGTAAGCGTCGCAAAGTCGATAATATGGGTGGCTTTTTCTTTATTCTGAGCAAACCATAATGCATCTGCTAAGGTGAGTCTACCTTCCGCATCCGTTGAGAAAATCTCAATTGTTTTTCCGTTGGCTGCTGTTATGACATCGTCCGGAACAAAGGCATCACCACTGATCATGTTATCGGTGGAAGCGATCACTAATAGGATGTTTACTTTTAACTTCAAGGCGGCAGCAGCTTCAATAACCCCAAGTACGGTCGCTGCTCCCCCCATATCACATTTCATTTTTTTTGAATTGGTCTTGATATTATAGCCACCGGTATCGAATGTTAATCCTTTCCCAACGAGGGTAATCGGATCACTCCATTTAGCTAATCCTTGATACTTTAAAACGATTAGTTTAGGTGGAATGGCGGAGCCTTGGTTAACTGCTAAAAACGCCGTCATGCCCATTTTCTCGATTTCCGGTTTGTCGTAAATTTTTGCGTTTATTCCATATTTCTTTGCCAGATCTGATGCATAGTTCGCTAAATCAATGGAATTGAGCAAATTGTGTGGGAGGTTTACCAATGTTTTGGCACTATTCATCGCACTTCCGACAACGAACCCTTGATCAATAATTGAGGATATGTCTTTACTGGATATATAGGTGATTGAAATATCTTTGCGAGGAGTAGGTTTACTTTTTAGTTGATCAAAAACATATTTTGATGATGTTACTTCCTCTGCAAACAATTTAGCAACTACTGAAATTTTTGATGACCCAATAAATGAATCTAGAAAAACGGTCACATCCTGTGTCATTGATTTCGCAAAACTTTGAAACACTTCTCGGTATTCTTGTTGTGTTTTCTTTTTGTCCCCCAACCCAACGATGACAAGTCCTGGTGATTTATAGGTTCCGGGTAGCAAAAGTGTTTGGATATCACCCTTACTCGACGACAATGATTTATTCTTTAATTTTCGTTCTAATAGTGATGATAAATCACTCCCTAAAAATGAGAGGTCTTTAATCCCTTTATCGAACAATCCTACAACGATGACTTCTTGGATTGATTCTATTTGTTTCGCTTTCCCTTTTTTGAACATAACATCCTCCTAATAATTACAATTACAATAGCATATATCTTACGTAACCTTAAGCATATAGAATGTATTTAGAATGGTAGAAGCTTATACTTTAGAAGTCAAAATAAAGGAGCAATTCATGTCATATCGAGACTTAACAACAGGTACGCTGCAAGACCATATACGTGTTATTGCCATTCCAGCATCAGTAGGCTTCTTTTTTAATACCATGTTTAATGTAGTTGATAGTTATTTTGCAGGTCAACTCGGAACAGCAGCACTAGCAGGCCTTGCGATTTCATTTCCCATCTTTTTTCTCATTATTGCCTTAAGTAGTGGCATCGGTAATGGGATGTCCGCACTAAGTGCAATTGCTCTTGGGAAAAAGGACGTAACAAGATTTCATGACCTTATTACTAATGCTGTATTCCTCTCGGTAATTGTGGGTGTCGTGTTTGGACTATTAGCACCATTTATTGTGGATGGATTGTTTACCTTATCAGGTGCGACAGGAGAAGCGTTTGAATACGGTACATCCTATACACGTACCATTTTTATCGGGACCGTATTCTTTACCTTGAACTTTGCCTTTAATGGAATGCTTAGCTCCCAAGGGGATACGAAACCATTTAGAAATTACTTAATAGTCGGTTTCTTCCTTAATATATTTTTAGACCCGTTATTCATCTTTGGGTGGTTCGGGTTACCCGCATTAGGTACAGCAGGGGTCGCATTAGCAACGATCATTGTTCAAGCAATTGGCTCGGTGTACTTGGGTTATAAAGTTGTAACATCGAAGACATTTTCTTGGGACTTGATTAAGCAGACTCGTCCATCCTTAAAGACAACGGGTGATATTCTTCGTCAAGGAATTCCTGCTGCGTTAAATTCAGCAACCATTGCCCTTGGTGTATTTGTGATTAATTATTTTGTGGTTCTATATGGCGGTGAAGCAACCATTGCCGCATACGGTGTGGCGCTTCGGGTAGAACAATTGATCTTACTTCCGACAATTGGCTTAAATATTGCAGCGTTAAGTATTGTTGGTCAGAACTTTGGGGCTGAGTCCTATGATCGAATTGTTCAGACAAGAAAATTAACCCAGCGATATGGAATTATCATCATGGCGATTGGTGCTGCAATTGTATTATTGTTCGCCCCATCGTTAATTAGTGTATTTGATTCTTCCCCTGATGTGGTTCAAGCGGGCGCAGAGTATTTACGAATCGCAACCTTAGTCTTTGTCGCTTATATTTATTTAAATATTGGAGTTTCTGTATTGCAAGGAATAAAAAAGCCAAACTTCGCGGTTTATATCGGACTCTTTCGTCAAATCCTGCCCATAGTATTGTTTTATTTCTTAGGTACTGTCTTACAAATGGGAATCTATGGAGTGTGGTGGGGAATCGTAATTATCAACTGGCTAGCAGTAGCAATAACGATTTGGTATACCTCAAATCAGTTGAACAAACTTGTAACCATACATTAATCATCGTATAAAAAGATATATACAAAATATAGTAATTTTCTTATAATTGGTTCTTTACTACATTATAATTGATACAAGAAAGGACATACATTATGTCCTTTTTACTTTTTAAAAACTTTGATTGTAAAACTAATTAAATTAGTTTATAATGCTTTTCAGAGGTAAATAATGGGAAAAATTAAATTGATTTTAGATAGTATGTCGTTAATAGATTTGATGCCAGACCGTTTGGATGCAGATGTCATTCGAGCACTGGTGAATTTTGATGGAAAAGAATATGTTGATGGATCGGACATTACACCAGAACAGCTCTATGAGTTGATGAGTGCAAAACCAAATGTCTTACCTAAAACATCTCAACCAACCATCGGTAAAACGCTTGAAGCATTTGAGAATGCGAAAGCAGCTGGATATTCTGACATTATTTGTATTACAATGTCTGATGGTCTAAGTGGAACGTATGCAAATACAGTTTCTGCTAAAAATGAGATGGAAGGAATTAATGTTCATATAGTTAACTCCAAGACAGGTGGACTCAATGAATATTGGATGGCTCAAGAAGCTAAATCGATGATTGACGCCGGTAAACCAGCTCAAGAGATTGTTGATCACTTGGAGTCGATTAAATCGCAATACAAAATCTATTTGGTTGTCGGAGACTTAACACTACTTCACAAAGGTGGACGATTAAGCACAGTGAAGTTTGCTCTAGGCCAACTTACAAAAACGAAACCAATTCTGAATGTCAACCCAGGTTCGATTCAAGCTGCTGGTAAAGCACGTACTATGAACCGTGCCGTTGATTTATTAATTGATACCGTAAATAAGGAATATCCTAAAGTTAAACAAATGGCGATTCTTCACTCTCAAGCATTCGAACTTGCAGAAGAAGTTCGCGAAAAAGTCTTAGGACTACGTAAGGATGTAAAAGACATCCCGATCCATGGCTTGGTGTCTACAATTGGATCCCATGTCGGTTTAGGTACAGTTGCCCTCACATTTAGAGTTTGATTAAAAAAAGAAGACCGGTTCGGTCTTTTTTTATAGTATCAATCCAATTACAGCTCCGATAAGGATGACAATTAGCACGGGGAGTTTCTTATAATACAAGACCCACACACTGAATAAAAAAAGAAAGAAAGGGATTGCACCAGTAAGGGTAAATTGTTGGAGAGGTACTACCACAGTGTTGAGAAATAACAACAGTGAGACACTGGTCATAAGACCAATGCTTGCAGCATTAATCCCTTTTAATGCAGCAGAGAGTAGTGCATTTTTTTTCAAAACCTCTACATATCGGTATAGAACGAAAGAAATAATAAATGATGGCAAGAAAATACCTACAGTAGCTAGGATTGCTCCTTGCCAATTCCCCACAAGATATCCAATAAATGTTGCTGTTGTGAAGATCGGTCCAGGAGTTAATTGCCCAACGGTTACGGCATCTATCAGTTGTTGTGAAGTAATCCATCCTAGCCGTTCAATGAAATCAGTATTCATATAGGCAAGTAACACATAACCACCGCCATAAAGAATCGACCCAATTTTTAACATGGTGTAAAAGAGTACCCATAAACTAACAGGTTCGAGCATGTTTACTTTTGATTTGGTCTGTTGAAAAAGAACCATGATAACTCCGGCAATAAGTAACAAGGTGATTTCAGAAACGTTTGTAAAGTAAGCAATGATGAAAGACCCGATTAATATGGACCACGTAATCCACGTCGAAGCGACCTTCTTTGCTAGGCGTATGAGGGCAAGCAAAATTACTGCGATAATAACGGAACTGATTCCTATTAGCATTGACTCAAAGGCTGGAATATTGCCAAACGTAACATAAATAGCACTCAGGATTAGAACCATAACAAAGGCAGGCAAAAGGAAGGAGATTCCTGCCAAAAGAAGGCCAATCCCTTTGGCTTTGTGATATCCAATTAATAAAGCCATCTCAGTTGAGTTTGGACCAGGAATAATATTCGTAAAACCGATCATGTCTAAATAGGTCTCACGAGAGACCCATTTTTTCTTTTCGACAAACTCTGTTTCCATTAAAGCAATATGAGCAGCCGGCCCGCCAAATGCAATGACTCCGAGTTTTACGAACGATTGAACAATCTCTAAATATATTTTTCTCATAGCTAAAATATAGCATTCAAGCCAAAAAGATGATGTTAAATCTAAATAAAATTAATTTTCTATCAAAACACTATTGCATATTACGAAGTAGTGTTTTATGCTATATATGTACTACTTCATATTGCGAAGTAATGGAGGTATTGTGGATACACAATTTAAAAAAGGGATTATTGAAGTGTGTGTTTTATCAGAACTAGATAAACAAGACACCTATGGCTATAGTCTAGTTAAAAATCTTTCTGAACACTTAGACATTGGTGAAAGTACAATCTATACCATGCTACGGCGTCTAACCAATGATAAGGTTCTCGACCAATACGAAATGCAAAGCCCGGATGGTCCGACACGAAAGTACTACCGATTAACCGGTTTGGGCAAAGAACGAGCCCAACAACTGAAAAGTGATTGGCTAAAGTTTAATCAAAAAGTGAATGCTATTTTAGGAGAAAATCATGAATAAACAAGAATTTATCGCAGAGTTATCTCGATTACTCAAAGTAAAACCAGAAGATAAACAAAGTATTATCGAAGAATATGAGAATTACTTTCAAGAGTCTCTTGCTGCAGGGGAACTAGAGTCTGACATTATTGCTAGTCTCGAAACACCAGCCCAGATTGCTCAAAATGCGAATGCAGAGCTTGGTGAAGATCCCAAAGTCAGATATCAAGAAAATGATGAACAAGAAACAAGGAAAGAGAAGTATGATGACTGGGTAGATTCTGACTTTATCGACAATTTAGAAAAAGATATCGAAAAAGCAGTTCATGCTTCTGAAAAAGCGGTAAAGAAAGCGGCAAAAGCCATCGATAAAACCGTTCGCGGGATTGATTTTAAGTCCGTCTTGGATAATGTCATGGATACCGTAGACAAGGTCGTTGATAAAGCAGCGTCATACGACTTTAAAGGTCGCGTGGATGAGGCCGCTATGCGATTTGATCAATCGAAGATTGAAACGTATCAAGTCAGTGATGATCATTTGCATATCACATTCGATGACCCCAATTCTGAATCTCTGGTAGTTGAACTGGTACCGGGTCAACAAGCACTCATGGTTAAGTATTTACCGACAAATCTAAAGTGCGAACTCCATCTCAACAATGATACGTTTCATGTATCAATAGAACCAACCAGTATTAAGTTTTCTGAGCGAAAACGAATGAGAATTTACATTCCTGAGTCGATCAAAACTTTAACAGTCGATGGGAATTGTCCAGTAACTTTTAATGATGTAGATGTCGCAAGCACAATCAACATCACGAGTGCACCAGTTGTTATTAAGAAAATGGTGTCTGAACATGTGACAATGAACGCAACTAATAATCCGATTACAATCAAACACTCACAAATTGACCATATAAATGTTACTGCAATGAACGGTCCGATCTCGTTAAAGGATATTAAATCGAATAAACTTCAACTGCACCTTCAAAATGGACCATTATCATTAAAAGACCTTCGCGTTGAAGAATTATGGGTCAATGGTCTAAATGGTCCTAAATCTTTTAAAGATGTAGTTGCCGAAGAAATCACTCTTCAAGTTTCAGGTGGCCCTTTAAGTATTTCTGACTGTAAGGCAAAACGTATTAGTGGTGTTATAAGCGGAACACTATTTCATCAATCAAACTGTAGTTTCGAAGAAAACCAGTTGGTAAAATCATGAAACCATCTGCAAGACTTATTGTTGCCGTAGTATTAGGAATTATCGCCATATCCATTGCGATTCAATTACTACCATTCGTTCTTGGATTACTCATTGTTTATTATATGTACTACCGATTTATTAAAAAGGAGGAATTATGATCTCAGGGTTTATTAAATTATTTATCATTGGATTTATCTTATTAGCCGTATTAGATATTGCCGCCTCGATGCTACCTTATGTCATTGTTGGTTATGTGGCTGTGTATCTGTATCGTCGCTACGGAAAGCGTGAAATGAGCCTTTAAGGCTCATTTTTTGTACAATGAAGTTGGTGATAATATGATCAAATTTAAAGCAGATAATTTAGGATGTGGGGACTGCCGTATGAAAGCAGTCAGTGGTCTAATTGCTTCTGGAGCTAAGAAGGTATCGTTTGATGTACCTGAGTCATTAATCTTTGTGGATGAGGGTAACCTAACTACTGAACAATGTATCGCTTTAATTGAGAAGGAATCCATCTTTATTGAAGGTGTTGTCAAAGATAAAATTGTCTATGTTATTGAGTTCAATGAACTGGATGTTAAATTGCTCTCATCAACATTGGCTCACTTTGAACCTGAGATTTCTCTAGAGCACCAAACTATAACAATTGATTCGAATGCGGACCTGTATGATTTTGAGGATTTGCTTGGTATTTATGGGTACTCCGTAAAAGATAAACGAGCATGAGTATCAAAAGGGGATAGACTCCCCTTTTTTCATTCTCAGTCGGCTAGATTTGATACAATAATAAGGCAAGTTTTTGTGTAGGATGACAAATGAAAAAAGCCGACATTATTCTAGTTGCAGTTATATTGTTTGCTTCATTAGCAGGTTTTTTTCTCTTGCGTTCATCTGCAGAGACGTACTTTTTAGAAATCATTTTTGACGGGGAGCGAATCCACTATCAAGAAATTACCTCTTCCACTAATGAGCAACTTACAATTAAAGAAATAGGCGAAGTGATGATTATGATTGAAGACGGGGTAGTTGATGTTGTAAGTGCAACTGAAAATCCGAACCAGATTTGTGTCTATGCATCGACGATTTCACAAGATTCTTGGAACCCAACGATTATTTGTGCGCCAAATAAACTTACCATTCGTATCATTGGTGGGGCTCCCGTTGTGGATGTAATCATTTAATGAAACCAATTATCGATTGCCAAAACATCTCTTACTACTATATTGAAGAAGAAGGAGAGGTTATTAAAAACCTCAGCCTTTCTATTGCACAGGGTGAATGGGTTTGTGTTCTTGGACCCAATGGTTCAGGAAAATCCACGCTGTCTAAATTGATTGCTGGTATTATCAGTCCACGTCAAGGTCAGATTTTGATCCATGATGAAGTGATGTTTCAAACAAACTATCACCTTCGTCGTAATATCGGAATGGTGTTTCAAAATCCTGATAACCAATTCGTAGGCTCGACCGTTAAGGATGACATTGCATTTGGGTTGGAGAACAATCAAATTCCCCAAGCGGATATGGACCCACGAATTCAACAATATGCAGAACTTGTCGGGATGGAGTCGTTTCTAGAACAAGAACCCCAGCATTTGTCTGGTGGAGAAAAGCAGCGAGTTGCGATAGCCTCCGTGTTGGCCTTGCAAACCGAAATTCTATTACTTGATGAAGCGACTTCTATGCTGGATCCAATGTCCCGTCAAGAAGTGTTAGAAACCATCAAATCATTAAGAAAGTTAAATAAGACTGTGATTTCTATTACTCACGATGTGAACGAAGCATTACTTGCAGACCGGATTATCATTATGGTTGAGGGTCGCATGATTGCTCAAGGAACACCACGTGAGATTTTCATGAACCCTGATTTATTAGCTAAAGCGAATTTAGAGGTGTTACCAAGCATTCGTTTAGCCTATGAACTCCAAAAGCAAAATTATTCCAATAAGGAGGTCCTTGATTTCTTATGGGAATATCCTTTCAACAAGTAGGGTACCAATACCCAACGCTTACAACGAAAAAATGGGCAATTAAAGATATAAATGTAACCATTGAGAGCACCCAAGAATTCGTTGCAGTAGTTGGGCATACAGGTAGTGGCAAAAGCACGTTAGTTCAACATATGAACGCTCTACTCCTAGCAACCATGGGGAGTGTTAGTGTTTTTGGTCATCCCGCGGCAAAGGGAAAACCTTTGACACCGATTCGGAAAAAGGTGGGAATGGTTTTTCAGTTTCCTGAGTATCAATTGTTTGAAGAAACGGTAGAAAAAGACATTATGTTCGGACCGTTAAACTTTGGACAATCCAAAGAAAAAGCGAAGGAACTTGCTCACCAAATGATTTCAATTGTAGGACTCGATGAAGAACTTCTTTTCCGGTCTCCATTTTCGTTATCCGGTGGTCAAATGCGACGTGTTGCAATTGCAGGAATTTTAGCAATGGAGCCAAATATACTTATTTTAGATGAGCCTACGGTGGGGTTAGACCCTGCGGGACAAAAGAGTATGATGGATTTGTTTCGAATGCTCACTGAAGATTATGGAAAGACGATTATCATTGTTACGCATGATATGAATGTGGTGGCTGAATATACCAGCCGCGTTCTGGTGATGAATCAAGGCTCAATGGCTTTTGACGGATCCCCTGAGGATTTGTTTTCGAATCAAGAGCTTCTCGACGAATGTAATTTAGATATACCTTCTGTTAGTCGCATAGTGAAGGACGTAAGCACTGCATTTGGGTACTCGATGGAGGAGACTCCTTTATCAATAAACGAAGCAGTAGCGTTTATTAAGGAGAAGACCTAATGCAAGTCGTGATCGGTCAATATATTCCAGCAAACAGCTGGGTTCATCGCTTGGATCCACGCACTAAGTTGATAGGGCTTTTGTTGCTTATAGTCTCTACTTTCCTAATTCAACAACTGATAACGATGGTTGGGTTGCTAGTAGTTGTTATTCTATTCTTTGCCACTTCAAAAGTTCCTTTACAGCGATTTCTTAAAGGAATCGCACCGTTATTGTTTTTATTAACGTTTACTGTAGTCTTCCAACTTTTACTTAATCGTCAAGGAACACTCTTATACGAGTCATCCTCTTCGCTGAATGCGTACTCCATTGCAGCTATCGTTGGGATTATTATTTTGTATCAACTGGTTAAGCGATTTGTACCTCTCCGCTTCATTCTATTTTTGAGTAGTTTGGGTGCAATCTTTTTAGCTCTTCAACTTCAGGGTCCTTTTGTTATTTGGGCGTTTAATATTTCAATTTATGAAGGTGGAGTGACTTTCGCTTTATTTTTAGTCACTAGAATCGTTATTCTAATTACCTTATCTTCATTATTGACCCTCACAACAAAACCAACTGATTTAAATAATGGATTAGAGGAAGTAATGAAGCCACTGAAGAAACTTCGAGTCCCAACAAGTGAGATTGCAATGATGATTGCGATTGCATTGCGATTCATTCCTACACTTCTTGATGAAGCAAATAAAATAATGAAAGCTCAAGCATCACGTGGGGTTGATTTTGAAGAAGGGACACTACGCCAAAAAGTAACTCAAATCATCTCCTTGCTAATTCCAATGTTTATTATTAGCTTTAAGCGAGCAGATGAACTTGCAAACGCCATGGAAGCAAGGGGTTATGCGCCAGGGAAAGACCGAACAAAATATGCCGTTTTTTCGATGAAGTTCTCTGATTATGCAGTAATTATTATTACATTACTATGGATTCCAGGAGTAGTTATTTTTGGGCTATAGAGTGAAGTGTATTGTTAGTTATGATGGAACCAATTATCATGGCTGGCAACGCCAATCTAATTCTCCAAGTATCCAAGCAACCATTGAAGAAAGCCTACAGCGGCTGAACAATGGTGTTTTCATTCCGATTCATGGAGCCTCTAGAACAGATCAAGGGGTTCATGCATTGGCTCAAGTTTTTCATTTTGATAGCGAACTCGATATTCCGATTGAACGGATGGCACTAGCAATCAATACATACTTGCCTCAGGATATTTTTATCGTGTCCGCAACGCAAGTTGATTCCTTGTTTCATGCACGAAAATCTGCAAAAAGTAAGACATATGAGTACCGGTTACGACTCAATGATTATTCGCCACTAGACCGACACACAAAAGGTTTTATCAAAGGAACGTATAATCTATCCAAGATGCAACAAGAACTTTCAAGCATTATTGGAACACACTCCTTTGAATCACTAACCCAAGATGCCGATTATGACTCGTATGAGAGAACAATCTATGAAGCAACCATTATAACCACCGACTATGGATTGTTGTTGAGGATCTCAGGGAATGGATTTTTACGACATATGGTTCGTATATTGATGGGAACTCTGTTAGATATCGGTTCGGAAAAAACAAAGTCGATACAAGAACTTATTAGCCTCAAAGACCGGACTCAAGCAGGTATCAAAGTTGGACCAGAAGGGTTATACTTAATCAAGGTACTATATGAATAATGGACTGTTTATCACCTTTGAAGGTGGTGAAGGAAGCGGTAAAAGCACGGTAATGGAGCATATCAAATCGCTGTTAGAGGCGAGAGGTTTTGATGTGGTGATTACACGTGAACCTGGTGGCAGTGTCATTGGTGAAGAAATCCGTGATGTGTTACTTAAGCATGAAAATACCGGCATGGATCCATTAACCGAAAGTTATTTGTTTGCCGCTGCCCGTCGTCAGCATTTGATGGAACGAATTGTCCCCGAACTAGAGTTAGGCAAAGTTGTTTTATGTGACCGATATGTGGATTCATCGATTGTCTATCAAGGGTATGCCAGAGCGATTGGCATTGAAAAAGTTGCTGCTATTAACAAAGTTGTCATTGAAAATTATTTACCACACATGACGTTTTTTATTGATGTCAAACCTGAAGTTGCGTTAATGCGTATTGCATCAAACCAACGCAATCAAAATCGATTGGATGTTGAGTCTCAATTGTTTCATCAAAAAGTTTATGAAGGCTATGTTGCATTGGCTTCACAAACTCCACGAATTAAACAAATTCAAGGGGATCAATCTGTTGAGATGGTCGTTCAAGAAATTATGGCGCATCTAGAGGATTACATGCATGAATCCTAGTTTGTCGCGTCGTCAACCCTATGTAGCCTCCCTCTTACAAAAGAGCTTCGATAAGAAGCGCTTTTCACATGCCTATTTATTTGAGGGAGAAAAAGGAGCGGGTAAACGAATGATGGCCAAGGAATTAGCGGCCATGATTATCGATCCTTCCTACCCAAGTGAATCTGTCATTGCAAGTGCGATTCAGCAAGAAAGTTATGCCAATCTGTACATTATTGAACCAGAGGGACAATCGATTAAAAAGGAACAGATTCAGGATTTAATTCAGGAATTAAACAAGACTTCTTTGGTTGAGGGACCACGGGTTTATATCATTAATCATATTGATACCATGACCGCATCGGCTGCAAACAGTTTATTGAAATATTTTGAAGAACCTCATCCTAACACCCATGCAATTTTAATTACGGAGCATATTGGGCAAATCTTAAAGACAATTATTTCACGTTCGCAAATGCTCCATTTTCAACCAGTTGCAACGACGTATATTAAGGAACAATTGATCAAGAATGGCGTCTCAGCGACGAAAGCGGGATTAGCAGCTCTTTTAACAACGACTTATGAGCAAGCCAATGACTTATGTGACCAGGAAGAATTTACCCAAATGCTCGACATTACGATTGAGCTTGGAAACATCTTGGCCAAGAAATATTACAATGCTTTAGTTTACTTTAATGAGCATGGTCGATTCATCGGGCGAGATAACATTGATTTATTCTTACAGTTATTGATATATTATGTTAAGGATATTGTGAATTATCAAACGAATCAGCCTCTGCTCTTTGATGATATGAGAAACATCAAAGAATTGGCCCAACGTCCACAATCGCAGTGGTTATCCATCCTCGAATTTTTAATGGACCAGCGTGCCCATTTACGATATTATCCCAACGTTGGATTAATGTTAGACCGCATTATGATGCGTCTCGACAGGAGATCCTATGAGTAAAGTCGAAGTTGTATCCGTCCAATTTACAAAGGTCGGTAAACCTTATTACTATAAGACAAAAGACATCAAGCTACAGCGTGATGATTTTGTTGTGATTGATACAGCACGCGGATTAGAGTTTGCGATGGTCCATAAAGATCCTGAGCTTAAAGAGGAAAGTGACGTCGAAGGTGAGTTGAAGTCCATTCTGCGAAAAGCAACAGAAGCCGACGTTTCCACCTATATGAATTTGCGTGAACAAGCCAAAGCCGACTTATCAACGGCTAAAATTGAAGCCTTCCGATTGGGCTTATCCATGAAGATGGTTGGTGCTGTTTGGACCTTAGATGGGAACAAACTGATTGTGACGTATACCTCAGAAGAACGTGTTGATTTTCGCGAACTAGTGAGCAAACTCTCACGAGTCTTTAACAAACGGATTGAAATGCGCCAAATGGGAGATCGTGATGCTGCCAAGCAAATTGGTGGAATTGGAACATGTGGTCGAGAGTTATGTTGTTCTACATTTTTAACAACGTTTGACCCTGTTTCCATCAAGATGGCCAAAAACCAAGGATTGTCGCTGAATCCAGATAAAATTACGGGACCCTGTGGCAAGTTAAAATGCTGTATATCCTTTGAAGATAAAATGTATACCGAACTCAAGGAAGGCATGCCCCAAGTGGGCGATAAAATCTCCTCCTGTGGATGTAGTTCCGGAGGCGGGTGCCGCGTCATAGACGTCAACGCATTGAAAGAACAATTTACAATGCTAAACGAAGATGGAAAACAAGTCGTGACCAAAGAGGAATACCTTGGCAATTCATGATTTACTACATTATCAAGGCTTATCCATTCAACAAACACCTAATACCTTTCACTTTTCATTAGATTCTTTGCTGCTGGCTTACTATGCGCCGGTAGCTTCTACCACAAAACACATTATTGATTTGTGTTCTGGGAACGCACCTGTTCCCCTTTTTTTAAGCTTAAAAACGAAAGCAACCATAATAGGCATTGAACTTCAAAGTGAAGCGTATAACAATGCAGTCGCTTCCGTAGCAATGAACCAAAAAGAAGAGCAAATAACAATGTTTCAAGCTGATGTCAAAGGTGTTTACAAAACGATCGGCCATGACCGGTTTGATCTAGTTACTGTCAATCCGCCTTATTACGCCACGACTAACCTGGAGCTAACCTCTAAAACTCAAACTCAAGCCCTTGCTCGGCATGAGATCAGTCTCACCCTGGAAGACGTCTTTAACGAAGCAGCTAGGTTGTTAAAGAATAAGGGCTTGTTATGTATCATTCAGAGGGTTGAACGTCTCAATGAGATGCTAGAACTTTGTACACAAACAAATCTTGTTCCCAAGTCCCTTCGCTTTGTCCACCCATTCATCCATGAGTCCGCGAATGTGGTTTTATTGATTGCCAAAAAAGGTGCCAAACCTGGATCACTCGAGGTGTTGCCTCCGGTGATTACACATGAAGCAGATGGAAGCTACACCACACAAATCAACGCCATCTACCATTATGGTTCGTGATATAATATTGATGCGAGGTATAACATGTTATTAGACTTATTATTAACAAAAGAAAAACATGCGTTCTTAGATATCGCCGTGTATATGGTTAGTATTGATGGTGACGTTCAGGACGCGGAATCCACGGAGTTAAAACGACTCAATAACGAACTTGGGGATGACGCTCGTACCTACAAACCCGGAAATTATAAGCAAGCAATAAAATTACTCCATGAGTCGTCCGAAGCCCATCGTCGTATTGTCTTATTGAACCTCATTATTTTGAGTATGTCCGATGATTTATATCATGCGGAAGAACATACCATGATTGAGTATTTACTTGAATCATGGAACATTACTCCCCGCAAGAAAACCGACCTTTTCCGTCTTGTCTATCAATTGAAAGACTTGCGAGAAAAAGCGAAACTCGTCGTTAATGCCTAACACAACGCTCTATATCGTTTCGACCCCGATTGGCAATTTAAAAGACGTCTCCATTCGGGCCATTGAAACGCTAAAAAGCGTTGCTTTTATTTTGTGTGAAGATACCAGGGTTTCACATAAACTCATGCATGTATATGACATCAAAACCCCGTTAAGAAGCTTCCATGATTACACGACACCGGCCCAGATTCAAATGATTTTGGATGAGATGAAGGGATTAGAGGTTGCATTAATTAGTGACGCGGGAACGCCACTTCTGCATGATCCAGGCTTTGAACTTGTTGTTGCTGCTCGATCAATCGGTTACATCGTCACTGCGATTCCAGGGGCAAGTAGTATTACGAACGCCTTGGTATTAAGTGGGGTAGCACCATATCCCTATACGTTTCATGGATTTATCCCAACCAAAGCAAAAGCCAAAGCTGAATTTATTCAAAAAGCTGTAGCAACGCCACATACATTAGTATTTTTTGAATCTGTCAAACGACTATCTGCCACATTAACATTGGTTCATCAATGGGCACCGACGCGACTGGTTAGTATTATGCGTGAGATGACCAAACAGTTTGAATCGGTGTATCAAGGAACGGCGGAAGAACTAATGAAGATTGACATCCCTGCCAAAGGAGAAGTTGTAATGATCCTGGGTCCACAAGAAAACCAACTCCAGAATCCGTTAGAGTTGGTTGATTTATTCGTTGCTCAAGGAATGAAGCCTGTGGATGCGATTAAAGAAGTTGCTAAATCGAGTTCCATGACTAAAGCTCAACTTTATGAACAATATATAAGCCGCTAACCAGCGGCTTTTTTTATAGTTTTGTTCGGGTAGAACTGAACGTCGATATATCAATGGTTAAGAGCTCATGGTTCAGAGCCTCTGGTTTATGTAAGATATTTGCCAAGATTTGAAAAATCACCATGTTGCCTGTTACTGATGTTGTATAGATTGGTTTGCTTGATGTTTTATCTCGCTTTGGAACGGCCGACAACACACGTTCTAAGTCCATTGACTTGGGTTCGATCCATGCCATATATCCTGTTACATTTCGGTAATAGGTATACATCATTGGTATTCCAATCTCACCCGCATGTTTCTCGATAAGGCGTTTCACGGATAAATCTCCAGTTGCATCAATCACAATGTCATGGTTCTTTAAGATGATGGGTCCGTTATGATCGGTATAATCTAAGCTTAATGTATTAGTGTTGATTCGGTCATTAATGTTGTCAATAAACTTCTTCATGACCGCGGCTTTCGACTCCCCAATTGTTTTCCCGTTTGAATGAATTAACCGGTTCAAATCGGTTTCATCGATAACATCTTTGTCCACGGCTGTAATCTGTTTCACGCCAAAACGAGCAAACCCTTCAATGATTTGAGTCCCGACCCCACCACAGCCGATGACACATATTTTGAGGTTATGGATAACCTCGAGTTCGGCCTCTGTGTAAAGAGGTGTGTTTTTTTGATATCGTTTTAGCATCGTTTTACCATTCGTATTGTATCGCAAGACATTACATTTCCACAATAAACGACATGAATTCCTTCTTTATTATAAGGGGGTTAGTTGCTACAATGAAGCATGTTGGAGGTCACTATGAAAACGCCCTATTATATTACGACTGCAATAGCATATGCCTCGGGTCGTCCACATATTGGAAATGTGTACGAAATAATCTTAGCCGATGCAATTGCTAGGTACCGACGAATGCAGGGCTATGACGTGTTCTTCCAAACCGGAACCGATGAACATGGCCAAAAGATTGAACAAAAGGCCAAAGAAGCAGGGCTCACACCCCGTGCTTTTGTTGATAACATTCAAAAAGAACTTCAAAAAACGTACGATTTGGTCAATGCGTCGTACGATAAATTTATTCGTACTACAGATTCCTATCACGAAACTCAAGTTCAAAAAATCTTTGAACGACTCTTAGAACAAGGCGATATCTACAAAGGATTCTATGAAGGAATGTACTGTGTACCTGATGAGTCTTTTTACTCTGCGTCACAACTTGTTGATGGAAAATGTCCTGACTGTGGCCGTGAGGTTGTACCAATGAAGGAAGAAGCCTACTTTTTTAATCTTAAAAAATACCAACAACCACTGATTGACCACATCAAGGCGCATCCAGAATTTATTCAACCAGAATCACGCAAAAACGAAATGATGAAAAACTTCCTTGAAGTGGGACTGGAAGATTTATGTGTATCCAGAACCTCCTTTGATTGGGGCATTGATGTATTATCTGACCCGGAGCATGTCGTTTATGTGTGGATTGATGCTTTAAGCAACTATATTACCGGCTTAGGCTATGACGTTGATGGTAATCATGATCAGAAATTTTTAACATACTGGCCAGCAGATGTTCATTTAATTGGCAAGGATATCTTACGTTTTCACACCATTTATTGGCCAACTATGTTGATGGCCTTAGGGATTGAATTACCTAAACAAATCTTTGGGCATCCTTGGTTACTAGCAGCTCAAGGCAAGATGAGTAAATCCGTTGGGAATACGTTATACACCGAGGACCTAGTCCAATTGTTTGGTGTTGATGCAGTCCGTTATTACGTCTTACGAGATACACCATTTGCTCAAGATGGGTCCATTAGTTTAGAGACAATGGTGGAACGAATTAATACAGAACTCACCAATACCTTCGGTAATCTTCTGCATCGCACTGTTTCGATGACACATCAATACTTTGAAGGGGCCATTCGTCCGATTCAAACAATTGAACCCTTAGACCAAGAAGTCATTGATTTAGTTCTTCAAACAAGCAAAGATGTCGATCGCTATATGAATCAGTTAAAAGTCTCGGACTCGCTTCAGGCAATCCAGGTGATGTTACGTCGTGCGAATAAATACATCGATGAAACCGAACCGTGGAACATCTATAAAGCGCAAAAGATGGACCGATTAGCTGATGTGTTATATGTCATTTTAGAAACAGTTCGTCATGCAGCGGTCTTACTTCAAAGTTTTATCCCTGCGACGGCGGCGACTGTATTGTCGAGCTTAGCGACGACAAATTCAACCTTAGAGAGTCTTAAAGAGTTTAGTGGACTGCAAGCGGGGACTCTCCCTGTTTCAATTCCACTATACCAGCGCTTCGAACTGGATCAAATCCGTGCTTCGTATGAAGCATTAACATCACCAAAAAAAGCTGGCAAAGACGAAATAAGTATTGATGATTTCAGCAAATTAGAGTTGGTGGTTGGAGTGGTTACCGAATCGAAACGTCATCCCGACGCCGATCGTTTGCTGGTGAGCCAAATTGATTTGGGGAATGGGGATGTTCGTCAAATTGTTTCAGGAATTGCTGATTCTATTTCGCCTGAGGAATTTGTCGGACAACATGTCGTTGTTGTGGCAAATTTAAAACCTGTGAAATTACGGGGTGTTGAAAGTCAAGGAATGATTCTGGCTGGAAAAGATGGAAAACAGTTGGAAGTATTAGCAACATCACTCCCTCCAGGAGCCATCATTTCATGAACCTAGAACTCGAGCTTCGTCGAATTCTTCAAGTGTCACTCGGGACAACGTTATCGATTATTGGCTTAACCTATTTTATTATTCCGAGTAATTTAGTCGCGGGTGGCTTAACCGGTTATGCGATTTTAATTCAAACTGGATTAGCTGCTTTGGGGTTATCCATAAACTTGGGACTTTTAGTGGCTCTTGTTAACATTCCAGTGATGATTCTAGGATTTGTTGGTGTATCGCGAAAGTTTGTGTACTATTCGCTGTATTCTATCTCACTTCAAGTTGTATTGTTGGCCATTATCGGAAGCCCTGATGCTTTCTTTGGCGCCGATGTGTTAGCAGGATCCATTATTGGTGGACTAATTTTTGGTGTTGGCGCAGCAACGACTTTAAAAGCAGGTGCATCGCAGGGTGGACTTGATGTTGTTAGCCAGTATATTAGTTTGCGTTATCAAATCTCGATTGGGTATGTCAGTGTCTTAGCAAACGCAGGAATATTAATCATTGCATTCTTTTTCCTTAACCCTACATCTGCGCTCTATACATTGGTTATGTATGTCGTCGCTAATGTCGTAGTGGACAATTTACATACGGCCTATAAGCGTGTTCGAATTGAAATTGTATCCAGTCATGGGGATGAGGTAAAAAAAGCGTTACTTGCTACCTTCATTCGTGGAATTACAATGATCGAGGGGACGGGAGCTTTTACAGGAGCTCAACGCAAAGTCATGGTGATGATTACACAAACCCATGAAGTGTATGATATACAAAAAACCATCTTGTCGATCGACCCAGACGCATTTATTTCCATGAGTCCGGTTCGCTTGCTTGCGGGTAAATTTAGTCGAGTGGTCATGAAATAATATGAAAAACGAAGTACGACGCGTCGTCATGGTGATAGTAGGTTCAATTATTTACGCGGCAGGAATTACCATGTTTATTGTCCCGTTAGAACTTTATACGGGTGGTCTCACGGGCTATGCAGTCTTAATAGTTAACCTGTTAGCGCGTGAAAACATTATTTTGAATTTAGGGCTTGCCATCTTTGTGGTCAATTTGCCAGCCTACGTGTTTGGCTACTTTAGAATTTCTCGTAAATTTGTCATTTACAGTCTGGTCGCCCTTTCAACGCAATCCGTCTTTGTTGCTTGGAATCCATATCCCGTTGTGGAACTAAATGATCCCATGCATGCCGCCATTTTTGGCGGGCTATTACTTGGCACTGGATTTGCCCTAGTTCTTCGACAAGGCGCAGCAATTGCAGGGATGTCAGTGATTGCGTACTACATTAACGTTCGCTTTCAATCGACGATTGGCAACATCAATCTATTTGTAAATGCAGGTGTAATTGCCTTAGTTGGTCTATTTTTCTCCTTGCTCACAGCGCTATACACACTCATTGTTTTAGTGATGATATCGATTGTTGTCGACCGATTGTATACGGCATACCGCCGAGTTAAACTGGAAATTATTACTGAAAAAGGGGATGAAATCAAAGCCATGCTCTTTCAAAAGTTTCGTCATGGGATGACGACGTTTGAAGGAAAAGGGGGATACACCGGAAATCGCAAAGACGTCATTGTTATGATTGCCTTTGCTCATGAAGCCTACTACATTAAACAAGCAATCACAGGAATCGATCCAGTGGCATATATTACCAGAGAAGATGTATACATGATGAATGGGAATTTAACCCATGTACAATTACCATAGGAGAACTCAATGATTGAACAACGCCCATGGGGAAGTTATGAAGTGTTACTCGATGCGTCAGATGTCAAAGTAAAACGGATTATCGTTCAGCCTCATCAACAACTTAGCTATCAATACCATCAACACCGCAGTGAGAACTGGACAATTGTTGCTGGGGTAGCAGAAGTGGTGCTTGATGATATCGTTTATTCGTTACATCCAAGCGAGCATATTTTTATCCCACAAGGAGCAAAACACCGGATTCGTAATCCGTTTGATGAACCCGTGGTCTTTATTGAGGTTCAGACGGGAACGTATTTTGGAGAAGATGATATTATTCGATTAACTGACGATTATGGACGAGTATAACTCGTCCTTTTTTGTTACAATACTTCGTATGAATACCTTACATAAAAACCTATTTTTAACCTTCTTTAAAATCGGAGCGTTCACCATCGGTGGTGGCTACGCAATGATTCCCGTCATTGAGCGAGAGCTTGTTGAAAAGAAGAAATGGTTATCTGCGGATGAGTTTTATGATGCCGTAGCGGTCGCACAAGCAGTTCCTGGCATTATTGCCTTACATATGGGAATTTATATGGGGTATAAATTAGGAAAAATCCCGGGAGCAATTCTAAGTGCTTTAGGCGTTATTCTTCCTGCCTTTCTAATCATGATGGGGCTTGCGAGTGTGGTGGTCTTATCGGGGGAATGGCCGATGTGGCTAAACCAGTTCTTTACAGGGGTGCGTGTAAGTGTTGTTGCCCTTATTGCCTATGCGGCACTTAAACTATTTTTGAATTCAACACATCCTTGGCGGATTCCGTTAGGGGTCGTTGCCTTTAGTGTGGTGTACTTTACGACCTTTAATCCTTTTTGGGTCATTTTGAGTTTTGTGATCATATCCATCGTCTTACCAGAACGAGGAGCTGCTCATGCGAATTCTTAATTTATGGTGGCAGTTTCTGTTGATAGGTCTAGTTAGTTTTGGCGGGGGAACGGCAATGATTCCTCTACTTCAACGTACCTTTGTTGAAGAGCAAGGGTGGATTACGATTACTATGTTTGTTGATATTATCGGCTTGTCGCAAGTAACGCCAGGACCGATTGCGATTAATGCAGCTACCTTTATTGGTTATCAATCGTCGTATTTAGCTTATGGGTCAGTAGGTCTTGCGTTAGTGGGTTCGTTTGCAGCAACACTCGGAGTGATCACGATGCCGAGTATCTTTATGAGTATGTTGATTAGGATTCAGGATCAAGACAAAGTACAAGTGGCGATGAAGCGAATCTTGTTCCGCTTGCGTCCCGTATTGGTCGGATTAATTGCAGTGAGTGCATTCACCATTGCAGAATTGACATTCACAGGAATTAATCATATTGTATGGTTCGTACTAGCGATGATTTTTCTTTTATCAAAAAAAGTACATCCGATTATTGTCATCCTACTCGGTGGTATTTACGGCGTATTATTCTTGTAATCGTAAGGGAAACACCTTGACAAAGGGTTGCCATGGTACTACACTATTCCATGGTACATTTTTATCCCCGTAACAGGTGAGCCCTAATTAAAAATTAGGAGAAGAATATGAATACATTCATGCAAAAAAAAGAAGCTGTTGTAAGACAGTGGCATGTGATTGATGCGACAGGAACACCGCTCGGCCGACTCGCCTCGGAAGCGGCAATCCTCATCAAGGGCAAACACAAACCAACCTTTACCCCCCATGTGGACGGTGGAGATTATGTGATTGTCATCAATGCGGACCAATTTGTTTTTACGGGAAACAAAGAAAACACCAAACTGTATCAGAAACACTCTGGATGGATTGGCGGCCTTAAAACAAGAACCGCTAAAGAAATGAAAGAGAAGTTTCCAGCGAAGGTTATCGAATTGGCAGTTCATGGTATGTTGCCAAAATCGAAACTGGGGTCGGTCATGAAGACACGTCTGTACGTGTACAAAGACAGCACTCATCCTCATAGTGCTCAACAACCTCAACCTTACACCGTGAAAGGATAATCGGATGGCAAAAGAACAAGTTCAGTATTTAGGCACCGGACGTCGCAAGAAGTCTGTGGCTCGTGTACGATTGTTGCCAGGAAAAGGGAAGTTCATGATTAATGATCGTACCTTTGAAGACTATATTCCTTCTGCCCAAATTCGCTTAGATGTGATGCAACCTCTGGTTTTAACCAAAACCGAGAAAAGCTATGACATTGTGGTGAATGTTCAAGGTGGTGGGATGAACGGTCAAGCCGGTGCAATCCGTCACGGAATCTCTCGAGCATTGCTCGAAGTAAGCGCTGATTTTAGAGCAGCGCTGAAAAAAGCTGGGTTCTTAACTCGTGATCCACGCGTTAAGGAACGATACAAGTATGGACTCAAGAAAGCCCGCAAATCATCACAGTTTTCAAAACGTTAATTACAACACAAACAGAAAAGACATGGAAATCATGTCTTTTTTTGTATGATAAAATAGCGTGGAGATTAGCTATGAAATTAACCTTATATTTTCGCCAGTTTATGGCTGAAACCTATGGAACCTTCGTTATTTTATTTAGCAGTGTACTCGCCTATGCCATCCTCGCAACAGTAGAACCTTTTATGGCACTAATTGTCAGCAGT
>CBFHOU010000002.1:0-49393 GCA_965657695.1 Bacillota bacterium
TCGCTTGAACCAACGGATGTCGAATCGAATCGGTTTTTTCGAAGCGAATAATTTCAATGCCTGGAATTCCATCGACCATTTTAGTAGCACTAAGTAGTCCGCTACGAGCATGTCCAGGTAGATCCACTTGAGATAAATCCCCCGTGATGACCATTTTGGCATCATAGCCTAAACGAGTTAAAAACATCTTCATTTGTTTTTCCGTCGTATTTTGCGCTTCATCCAAAATAACAAAAGCATCAGATAAGGTTCGACCACGCATGTAGGCAAGTGGTGCAATTTCTACTACTTTACGGTCAATCCATTCTTCGACTTGGTCTTTGCCGACGATCTCATATAATGCATCATATAAAGGTTGAAGATAAGGCGCGAGTTTTTCTCGTAAATCGCCTGGTAAGAACCCAAGGTTCTCCCCCGCTTCGACCGCAGGACGCGTCAGAATGATGCGGTTGATTGCATTTTCTTTTAAAAGCTTTAACGCATACAAAACGGGTAAATAGGTTTTACCTGTCCCGGCAGGTCCAATCGCAAAAACCATGGCTTTTTGTTGCATGGCTTTAAGATACTGCTGTTGTTGTAAGGTTTTAGGATAGAGCATTTTACCGCGAAGCGTTCGAATAATCGGTTCACGGCTAAAAAATAGTTGTTCGGCTTGATCTAACGTTCCTGCATCGGCCATGTTTAATATCGTTTGAACATCGCGTTCTGAGATGGGTTGGTTTTTGGCAACAAGTTGTTGCAGCAGGGTGAAGATCGCGTTGAGTTTATCAATAATAACGATGTCTTCGGTCGCGACCATGATGTCATCGCCCGTTGAGTTAATTTCGACGTGAAAACGTTGTTCAATCATTGATAAAAAGCGATCCAAGTCTCCAAAGACTTTTTGCACTTCTTGAAAGTGGGTAAAACGAACTTCTAATTTTGTGACGGTCATAGCCACCCCTTTTCAATATTATATCAAGGAACATCACACGATTTCGCCAAAGCAATAAAAAAAGAGCGAAAATTCGCTCTTAATTTTTATTTCCTTTTTTACGTCGTTTACGTGCATTCTCTTTTAAACGTTCACGTTTTTCCACACTGGGTTTCACGTAACCGAATCGGCGTTTTTTAATTTCTCCGAGGGTTCCCGATTTAATGAGGTCGCGTTTAAAGCGACGAAGCGCATCATCGATCGATTCGTTATCACGAACTTTAGTCTTTGGCATCTCAACCCCCCTCTCTTGACTCGGATATTATTATAGACCACGAAAGCGATGTTGTAAAGAAAACGACCAACCTAAGGTTAGTCGTTAAAGATCGATGTAAATTTCTTCCACAAGGATGAACTCATTTCATCTGTTGTTGAGAGTTTTTTAAAGAGTTTCTTTTGTTCACTGTCAAGTTTTTCCGGTGTAATAACTTTCACGATGACGTGTTGGTCTCCGGTATAACTTGAGTTGACACTTTTCACGCCTTTTCCACGAAGTCGAAAGCGAGATCCGGTTTGGGTACCAGCCGGGATTTTCAAGTTCACTTTCCCATGCACCGTCGGGGTTTCAACATCGGCTCCTAAGGCCGCTTGAGAGAATGAAACTGGTAATTCCATGACAATGTCGTTATCATGACGCTCAAAGACATCATGCGGACGAACATTAATCACGATATATAAATCACCATTCGGTCCGCCGTTGACGCCGGGTTCACCTTTTTCTGACAAGCGAATTTGTTGATTGGTGTTAATTCCTGCGGGGATGGTGACATCAACCGTAATCTCATTGGTTACATAGCCATCGCCATGACACGTATCGCACTTACGTTTAATTTCCTTGCCCGACCCTTGGCAATAGGGACAAGTCTGTTGGGTTCGGGTTTGGCCAAAAATAGTTTGTGCGGTTCGGTACACGACGCCTTGGCCATTACAATGAGAACATACTCCAATGTCCGCTTTGGAATGTGCGCCCGATCCATGACACGTATGACACTGCTCACTGACATCGAGCTTGATTTTCTTTTTGATGCCTTTAATCGCATCCATAAAATCAATCGTCATCCGCTTTTGAATATCGGCCCCACGCATTGGCGCATTGGGATCACGACGGCGTTGTTGTCCACCCCCACCGAAGAAACTCGAGAAGATGTCTTCAAACCCACCAAATCCTTCAAATCCTTGGAAGCCACCACCATTAAAGTTAATCCCATCATGACCGTATTGATCATAGCGAGCCCGTTGTTCAGGCTCACTTAAGACCGCATACGCTTCTTGGATTTCTTTAAACTTGGCTTCTGCATCCGATTCAGTGGAAACATCAGGGTGATATTTCTTAGCCAAACGGCGGTATGCACTTTTAATTTCTTTGTCGTCGGCACCTTTTGCAATGCCTAGGATCTCGTAATAATCCCGTTTAGCCATTCTACTACCTCAGGTGATTTATTCTGCTTCTTTGACATCGTCGACTTCTTCAAAGTCTGCTTCGACAACATCGTCTGCACCATCCGGTGCTTGATCACTCATCCCGGAAGCTTTGCTTGCCTTTTCATAGGCTTTCATTGCTACCGCTTGTGACGCTTCATTTAACGCATCGCGTTTTGCTTTAATTTCATCCAAATCACTGCCTTTAAGTGCTTCTTGCATCGCACTAACGGCCTCGGTGACTTTGGTTTTTTCTTCCTCGGTGACATCCTCTTTTAAATCTTCCAATGCTTTATTTGCCGCAAAGATGAGTTGGTCCGCTTCGTTACGCAAATCCGCTTCTTCTTTACGTTTTTGATCGGCTTCTGCGTTTTCTTCCGCTTCTTTGATCATGCGATCAATTTCTGCTTCGCTTAAGCCGGTATCTGATTTAATGACGATTTTTTGTTCTTTATTGGTTCCGAGGTCTTTTGCTTTAACACTAACAATCCCGTTGGCATCAATATCGAAGGATACTTCGATTTGAGGCACTCCACGTGGTGCGGGTGGAATGTCGGTGAGTTGGAAACGACCTAACGTCTTATTATCCATCGCCATTGGACGCTCTCCTTGAAGAACGTGAATGTCAACCGCCGGTTGATTGTCCGCTGCGGTGGAGAACACTTGTGACTTGCTCGTTGGAATTGTCGTATTTCGTTCTATAAGTTTTGTAAAGACATTTCCTAAGGTCTCAATCCCAAGGCTTAACGGCGTAACGTCTAAGAGTAACACATCTTTTACATCGCCCACCAAGACCCCTGCTTGAATCGCGGCACCCATCGCAACGACCTCATCGGGGTTGACCCCTTTGTTCGGTTCTTTGCCGAGTTCGTTTTTGATCATATCGGCAACAGCAGGAATACGTGTTGATCCCCCAACGAGTAATACTTGATCAATATCATTTTTGGTTAATTTCGCATCTTTTAACGCTTGACGCACCGGTTCTAAGCAGGCTTTGACTAAGTCCGCGGTTAATTCATTGAATTTCGCGCGAGTTAATGTCATGTCTAAGTGAAGCGGTCCGGCAGACCCAGCTGTGATGTATGGCAAGTTGATTTGCGCTTGGGTAACGCCTGATACTTCTTTTTTCGCTTTTTCTGCAGCATCGCGAAGACGTTGCAACGCCATTTTGTCGTTATTTAAGTCGATGGCGTTTTCTTTTTTGAATTCGGCAATCAACCAGTCCATTACTTTTTGATCAAAGTCATCGCCGCCTAAACGGTTGTTCCCGGCTGTCGCGACAACTTCAAAGGTTCCATCCGCAAGGTCTAAGATACTAACATCAAAGGTTCCGCCCCCTAAGTCAAAGACTAAGATGGTTTGTTCCTTGTCGGTTTTATCAATTCCGTACGCTAAGGCTGCAGCAGTGGGTTCGTTAATAATTCGTTTGACATCAAGCCCAGCGATTTTACCCGCATCTTTGGTCGCTTGACGTTCTGCATCATTGAAGTATGCCGGAACGGTGATCACCGCTTCGGTTACTTTTTCCCCTAAATAGCTCTCAGCAGTTGCTTTTAAGTTTTGTAGAATCATCGCTGAAATTTGTTGCGGGGTGTATTCTTTTCCATCGATTTTTTCTTTATGGCTGGTTCCCATATGACGTTTAATCGATTGAATCGTATTCGGGTTCGTAATCGCTTGTCGTTTTGCGACCTCTCCGACTTGAATGTCGTCGCCTTTAAACGCGACAACGCTCGGTGTGGTGCGTCCGCCTTCGGGGTTGGCGATAACGCGTGCTTCGCCCCCTTCCATAACGGCAACGCAACTATTGGTAGTTCCTAAGTCAATTCCGATCATTTTTGGCATAATCTATTCCTCCTTTTTACTGACGACGACCATACTAGGTCGAAGTATTCTTTCTTTGTACTTATATCCATCTTGATACACTTCAACGATGGTTTGTTCCTCGACGTCGTTGTTGACGACTGTCGTAACAGCTTGATGCAGCGTTGCATCAAACGACTGATGCAATGAATCGATTTTTTCGACCGATTCATCGGTTAAGATCTTGTCTACCAGTTTAATCACAGAGCCGAGTCCGTCTTTGAACCGGGCTACATCTTCGTATTCATGAGTCACAGCTCGCTCCAAATTATCGAGCACATCCACAACCTTCTTTAAGATGTCTTGATGAATGTATTTACGTTCTTTGATTCGTTCTTCATTCATCCGGCGTTTAAAGTTTTCCAACTCAGCCCGGTCGCGCAAGACCTGGTCTTTGAGTGATTGTAGTTCTTGTTTGGTTTGATCTAGTTCGGATATTTCAGGGGTTTGTTCTTGTTGTAGTTCTTCTTGAATCTCGGGCGCCTGTTCTTCGGCAGTCTTTTTCTTGGCCATGTTATCCTCCTATTTCTCGAAATCACTCATGTTCATGGCGAGATATTCTAATAACGGGATAACCCGTTTGTAGTTCATACGGCGCGGTCCCACCACGGCGATAGCTCCAGTTTCCCCTGTAGGAATCTGGTAGGGAACACTAATCAAGGTACAGTTTTCTAAGAATTGAACGGTATTTTCGCGTCCGATTTTGACGGTGATTCCTGTTTTCTTTGTATCAATTAAGCGGAAGATTTCTTTGGTTTCCATCGCTTCCACAAATCGGCGCATCTGGTTAACATCATTGAACTCCGGTTCATACAGTAGGTTATATTGACCACTCATGTAGAACTGTTGTTCGGTAAACTTACGAAAGGCTCGCAAGAATGCTTCAATCAAGGTTTGATGATACTGCAAGTATTCTTTTAGATCGCTTTGGTTAAGCTCATACGCGAGTTTATTCGCGATGTCACCGACGGGTGTATTAATTAATAAGTCATTCAAGATACTGACGACTTTGGTTAATTCTTCCAATTCCATGCCATCCATGAAGACTTTACGTTTTTCCACATGACCACTGTCGGTAATGATCATTAATAAGGCTTCATTCGGGGCGATACGAACTAACTCAATTTTCTTAACCAGACTTCGTGAATCTGACGGCGTCAGAATCATACTGGTGTAGCTGGTCATATCGGAAATGGTTTCTAACGCCTTCTTTAAGACTTCTTCATTACCAAGTAGGTAATTACCCAACAATTCATCCACTTTCGGAAACTGGCTTTGTTTTGGTTGATTCACCTTTAAGATATGATCCACATAATAGCGATATCCCCTATCGGAGGGAATCCGGCCACTTGAGGTATGCGTTTTTTCTAAATACCCGAGGTCTTCGAGTGCGGCCATTTCATTACGAATGGTGGCAGACGAAAATCCTAGTGCCTCCATTTGTTCGTTACGGCTACCCACAGGTTCCGCCGTAGAGATAAATTCTTCGACCACAATTTGTAAGATGGTTTCTTGTCGTTTGGTTAACATAAGATCACCTTTAGCACTCTGTTAATTCGATTGCTAATTTACTTTATCAAACTCAAATTAGCACTGTCAACACTTAAGTGCTAAAAAAAATAAAAAAATAAAAAAGAGCTCATAAATAAGCTCTTCTCTACTTTTTCTCTTTATGTAACGTATGAGTCTGACATCTTGGACAAAATTTTTTCATTTCAAGACGATCGGGATTATTTTTTTTATTTTTGGGGGTTATATAATTCCACTCTTTACATTCGTTACATTGCAATACGATACTTACGCGCATAATTCCTCCCAAGGTACTTTATAATTATACGTATGAAGATGGTTTTTGCAAGAAGTTGCGACTGTTTTAGTATAATAATAACGGTGAAGTATGTATAAGCGAACAGAAACCCGCCCCGTGTATATCAAAGGATTACAACTGGGAGGCAACAATAAAGTCTATATTCAATCGATGACGACCACGAAAACAAGTGACGTGGCAGCTACAGTCGCGCAAATTCATGCGTTGGAACGAGCTGGCTGCGAAATTGTTCGTGTGGCGTGTTTAACGATGGAAGACGCAAAAGCGATTGGTCGGATTAAAAAACAAATTACCATTCCAATTGTGGCAGACATTCATTACAATCCAACTTACGCCTTAGAGGCCATTAAACAAGGGGTCGATAAGATTCGTATTAACCCCGCGAACATTGGCGATCAAGAAAATGTGAAGAAGGTGGTTCTAGCAGCGAAAGATGCGGGTATCCCCATTCGCATTGGGGTCAACAGTGGATCCTTTAAGTCGCATGAAAATATCGTCGAACAAATGCTAGATTATGCGCAAAAAAATATTGATTTACTTACTTCTCTTGATTTTCATGATATTGTCTTAAGCTTTAAATCAACCAACTTACGTCATGTTCTAACTGTGAACCGTTTGGCGGCGGAACGTTGGCCTTATCCTCTACATATTGGAATGACGGAAGCGGGAACAATGATTAGTGGCAGTGTCAAAAACGCCATCGGAATTGGGAACCTATTACTCGATGAACTCGGTAATACCATCCGAGTTTCAATTACTGTCGACCCTGTGGACGAAATTAAAGTTTGTAAAGAAATATTAAAAAATTTTGATTTATATGATGCCCCAACGATTATTGCATGTCCGACCTGTGGACGGCTTCAGTACGATATGTTCAACGTCGTGAATGAAGTCGAAAACCGCATTCAACATTTGAAAAAGAAAATTACGATTGCCGTCATGGGTTGCAGTGTCAATGGTCCTGGTGAATCCAAAATGGCGGATATCGGTATTGCGGGGGGCAAAGGCGAAGTTCTTCTTTATAAGTATGGTGAAGTGATTCGCAAGGTGCCTGAATCTGAAGCCGTTGATGTATTAGTGGCTGAAATCGAATCGATGCAGTAAAAACGCGGCTCATTGAGTCGCGTTATTTTTAGTAGTGCAGTAATTCTATGATGAATCCTTTCTCAGAATCGAGAATTTTTTTTACGTTGCTCGGATCTTATCAATCAGTTGTGGATCAAAGGATCCGCTTTTAATCATTGCAATTTCAAGTAAATAGGGGGGCAAACGTTTATCTTTCGAATCATCTGTTTCCGTTACATAAGGTGTTTCTAGAATTTTAGGAATGTTCTCAAAATCTGGATGCGTCAGGATGGTATATAACGTATCAAAGCCGATATGTCCAAACCCAATGTTTTCGTGACGGTCTTTACCTGCACCGCGTTCATTCTTCGAATCATTGATGTGTAAAACACTGATTTTGTCGCGGCCCACATACTTGTCAAATTCTTCTAAAACAGCTTCAAAGTTAGTTAAATCATATCCTGCATCATGCGTATGACACGTATCAAAACACACGGTTAATCGATCACTACTCACTTTATCGATAATGTAGCCTAATTCCTCAAAGCTGCGACCGAGTTCGGTTCCTTTACCCGCCATCGTCTCTAAGGCAATGCGAACGTCTAATCCTTCGGTGTTAACAAGCGTTTGTTTTAATCCTTCGACAATAAAGTCGAGTCCGACTTGAGGTTCTTGACCAACAGCAGCGCCGGGGTGTAAGACGATTTGATTGGCCCCAATGGCAGCAGTTCGTTTTATTTCTTCACTTAAAAAGCGGACGGCAAACTCGCGTTTTTCAGGGTCTGGATTGGCTAAATTCATAATATACGGCGCATGAACGACAATGTTTTCCAAGGGAAAGTTGTGTTCATCTAATAAGGCTTTCGCTTCGTCAATGCGTAGTGATTCAATTGAGGAACGAATGGTGTTTTGCGGAGCCCCAGTATAAATCATAAACGCCGTAGCGTTATAACCAAGCGCTTCTTTAATACTTCCGACTAATTTTTCCGAACCGCCCATGGCGACGTGAGATCCTATTTTCATATGTCCTCCTTTAGCGTTTTTCAAACTTCACGCCTTGCTGTTGCAAGGCCTGAATGATTCCTTCTTCTTTGCTATCAAATAAACTAATCACAATGCCAGTCTTACCGATTCGTCCGGTTCGTCCTGCACGGTGGGTATAAAAACTTAAATCTTTAGGAAATTGATAATTAATCACATGACTGACATCCGGGATATCAATCCCGCGAGCCGCAATGTCACTGCATACAACAAATTGAAATTCATGGTCTTTAATACGGCGCATGATTTGTTTACGAGCGCGCGCTGGAATATCGCCATGAACCATTGCAACATTCTCTACATACTCTTCAATCGCTTCTTTGACCATGATGACATCTTGTTTGGTGTTACAAAAAATCATCCCAACAAACGGTTGTAAGGTTGAAACGAGTTCGACCAAGTTTTGCAGCCGTTTGGCTGGATTAACCCGGTAGAGTTGATGAGTCAGTTCTAGGGTATTCTTCTCAATGTTAATGACTTGAGGATTGTTTAAGTAGCGTTTTAAGAAGGGCTGAAGGCCTTTTGGTATGGTGGCACTAAAGACACCCATTTGTAACGTTTTAGGTAATCGACCAGCGACTTGATCGACGGATTTTAAAAATCCAGCATCCAGCGTCATATCGGCTTCATCAATAAAGAGCATCTTCACATATCGAAGATCATACGTGTTTTGTTTCACCAACACATCTTCTAATTTTCCTGGGGTTCCGACTAACACATTCATCTTGGTAGTTTTCGGAACAGTTCCACCAGTAAAACTACCCAAACTAAACGGTTTTACGACTTGCAGTTTTCGAGCTTCGGTTAGTAACTGATCGGCTAGTTCTTTGGTCGGTGAGATAATGATGGCTTGTAATCGGTCATTCTCCTCCAAGTGTTGAACCATCGGCATTAAAAAAGAGAGTGTTTTACCGGACCCTGTTTGTGAGGTCACAACAACACTTTGATGTTTGTCTAAGACAGGGATAACAGCTTCTTGAACCGGCGTAAAGGCCGAGAAGCCTAACTTTGTTAACATCTCTTGATAAATGGGTTTCATACTTTGTCATTATACATGAGGCGGACGCTATCATGGTATAATCTGGAGTATATGGACATACATATTGTAAAACCGAATGGCTATTGTCACGGTGTGGCGAGTGCAATTCGTAAAATTGTTGAATTAACCAAATCTGATACACCGCGTCCGATTCATATTTATGGGATGATTATTCACAATGCCCATGTGACAGAAGCGCTTGAACGTTATGGTGTGATCAGTCATTTAACCCCTAAATTAGAAGACATTGATTCAATGAAAGGCACCATAGTCTTTACCGCTCACGGGACACCGAAAGCAACCAAAGCCTATGCGGCTAGCAAAGGATTAACGTGTGTCGATGTCACCTGTAAAGATGTCACATCAACGTTAGAGCTGATTGATCAATTTATTGCGGATGATTATCAGGTGTTATACATCGGTCGCCATGGACATCCCGAATCGGTTGCTGCCAATGAAGCCCCTGAAGTCACCTTGGTCGAAAGTTTGGACGAGATTCAAGCGCTTGATTTGCAAGGCAGATGGGCTGTGACCAATCAAACAACCTTATCCATCTTAGAACTCAAAGAACAATACGATTACTTACGCGAAACATATCCAGGTATTGTCATCATGAATGAAATCTGTAACGCGACCTTGCGTCGTCAAGAAGCCGTCCTGGACCATTTTGATAAAGATTTATTGATTGTGGTGGGCGATCCCAAAAGCAATAATTCCAATAACCTAGCTAAACTTCATCCCAACGGCGTCTTAATTCAGTCGTATCAGGATTTAGCCAACTTGGATTTAGCTGTTCAAAGCGTTGCTGTCACTGCTGGTGCCAGTACGCCTCGTCAGATTTTGAACGAAGTTATTGAAGCGTTAGAGTGGTACCAACAACATCAAAATTTTAACTACCCATCGACCATGAATGATGAGCGAATTTTAGCCTTAAAATAAGCTTTTCATTGAATCTCGAGATAGAAGTCATTATAATAAGCAAAGAGGCCTAAACATGTCAGACAAACCAAAAAAGAAAAAAGCCATTGAGATGGTGAAGCGTCGAGATAAATCGATTGATGTCATCATCCGTGAAAACCCCGCCAAAACAACGTTTGGACGCATTGCATCCGTCATTATTCTTATCGGATTTGTCCTCGTGCCGGTCATCACCCTTGTATTGGCATTGATTCAATTATTAAATTCACTCTAAAAGAGCCAATCGGGCTCTTTTTTATATGATAGGATACGACTAGGAGGAAACGATGAAAACCATACAGTTACATAATGGACTCAATGTCCCGATGATGGCTCTTGGAACGTTTCGCGCGTTGGATAACGAAGCCTACGAAGCAACATTACAGGCCATTCAAATGGGGTATCGTCATATTGATACAGCGCATATATATCGTAACGAGGAACAAGTTGGCAAAGCCATTAACGATTCGGGTGTCCGACGCGAAGACCTCTTTATTGCCACCAAGGTGTGGCCGTCAGATTTTGGCTATGAATCTACGTTACAAGCCTTTCAAACCAGTTTGGATAAACTAGGTCTAGACTATTTGGATTTATATCTTCTTCATTGGCCAAGAGGTTATCAAGAAAATGCTGACAGTTGGCGAGCACTAGAGACGTTATATTCGCAAGGAAAAGTCAAAGCGATTGGCGTATGTAATTTTAAAATCCACCACTTAGAACACTTATTTGAAACAGCACAAATCAAACCGATGCTCAATCAAATTGAATTCCATGTTGAATTACAAAACATTCGACTCCAAGAATTTTGTGAATCACACGGAATTTATTTAGAAGCCTATGCACCTCTTTTAAGCAAGAATGTCACGGATATTATCAACAATGAAACGTTGATTCAAATTGGCCAAAAATATAATGCTTCTGCAGCTCAGATCGCGATTGCTTGGTTACTGGAACGAGGCGCTATTGTTCTACCAAAGAGTGTGAATGAAAAGCGTTTGAAAGAAAATTTCGAGGCCGAACAGATTACCCTTGATGCGGAAGATATGGCGGTGATTCGAAAACTAAACAAAGCCCGTCGTACATTCCCTGATCCCGATAATACTGATTTTTAAAAGGACTCGTATTTTGATAGCCATTACTACAATCAATTTAAAAGAAGACCAACAGGTCTTCTTTTTTATCGGTATTGATCAAAGAGTTCTTCCGCTAGAGCGATGCTCTTTTGAGTTGGTGTGTTTGTGCTCATCATCGCCGCAATTGCGGCAATGCGCATTGGCTCATCGAGTAGAGTTGCTGAGGAGATGGTTCGGCCTTGAAGTTCTTCTTTACGAACCAGCATATGTGTATCAGCAATCGCTGCAACTTGAGGTAAATGAGTAATTAATAAGACTTGTGTTGATGTTGAAAGTTCTTTAACTTTACGGGCAATGGCTCCGGCCACTTCACCGCTGACTCCCAAGTCAATTTCATCAAAGATAATCGTTGATAACCCTAGTTTTGCTAGTAAGACGGTCTTAAATGCCAGCATAATTCGACTCATTTCACCCCCACTGGCCACTTTGGCTAACGGTTTTAACGGTTCCCCCATGTTTGTCGTTAGTAAGATGTCACACGTGTCAAATCCTTCAGGTGTGAAGCCGTGGTCATGAAATGGGTCGAGATGTTGGGGTTTAGAGACCTCTATGGAGAAGGTTACACGTGGTAGATGTAAGTCTTTGAGCTGGGTTTGGAGTTGTTGCTGCAGTTCTGTAGCCGCTGTGATGCGGTGTTCATGAAGTTTAGTTGCCTCTTGATAAAGCACGTGGTGTACTTCTTCAACCCGTGCTTGTAGCTTCTTCTTGGTTAATGGTGCATCTTCAAAGTTGGCAATCATGGAAGACAGCTCTTGTTGTCGATCCAACAAGCCTTCCACGGAAAGCTTATATTTTCGCATCGCTTTATCATAGTCGACGAGACGGTCCTCAATCCAGCTTAGGCGTGAAGGTTCAAACGCAAGCTGTTGCTGTTGGGTCTGAAGGTCTTCTAATCCATCGATTAGTTCATAGTAGGCACTACTCAATCGCTCCACTAAGGCTTGTTGTGATTCATCAATCGCTTGAATCTTTTTCGCGTTTGCCATTAAAGTATGAAGTTGATTTTCAATGCCGTTGGCTGCTTCTAAAGCTTGTTGGTAGGTGTCGAAGAGTTTATCAAAATTTTTTAATTGAGCTAACTCATTGGTTAATTCGTTATATTCGTCGACACTAAATCCATATTGATTCAGCTCTTGAAGTTGAAACTGCCAAAATTCCAATTGTTCATTGGCATGTTGTTCTTGGTCTAAGAATTGTTGATATGCCTGAATCGATTCTTTGTAGGCATGGTAACTGTTGGAATAAGCCGATAAATTCGTTTGTGCATATTCATCGAGTAACGCTAAGTAACGAGTCGGATCAAGCAATCGTAAGGTATCGTGCTGGTCATGAATGTCTAACAGGTCTAGACTTAATTCTTTGAGTTCTTTGGCCGTAATCGTTACACCGTTAATGCGAATGACACTGCGGTTATCTGAGACGATACGACTAATGGTAATGTCTTCTTCACTTTCGATATTCAGTTCATGAAGTGAATGGTGTAGACGCTCGCTAATGGGTCCAAAGACCCCTTCAATCACGGCTTTTGATTCACCATGGCGAATCATATCCAAATTAGCTCTGGTGCCAATTAATAAACTGATGGCATCAATAACAATCGTTTTTCCTGCACCGGTTTCACCGGTTAAGACCGTCATGCCAGACGAAAAACGAAGTTCCTGATTATCAATAATCGCAAAATTTTGAATCCGTAGCTCTTTTAACATCGACTAAACCACACCATATATTCTTGATTTCCAGATTTTCCTTTGGTTTGACAAGGATGAATCCCGTGGACACAAAAGCCGGAGGCTTCGATGGTCTGTTGGGCTTTTTTTGTTAATTCTTGTAAGACAGAACGTTGGTACACCACCCCATTTTTTAAATGGTTTCCCTGCGTTTCAAATTGAGGTTTTAACAATAAGAGAAATTCGTTACCCGTTAAAGTAATGTGTTCTAAAACGGATAAACTCGAGATAAAACTTAAATCACAAACCACCATATCAATATCGGGTAACGATAAGGTAGATAGCTCTTTAATATTAATCCCTTCATAGACCTCAACACGAGAATCCTTGAGTAACGTTTCATGAAGCTGAGAATGACCGACATCGATCCCAAGTACTTTTGATGCGCCATGCTCTAAACAAACTTGAGTAAACCCACCGGTACCTTGACCTAGATCAAGAATGGTTTTATCCGTGAAGGAAATCGTGAATACTTTTAATGCCTCACGAAGCTTATCGGCGGAACGCGAGACATCATGGGTTGTGGTTAAGACATTCAGTATATCGAACTCTTGGATGTCATATGAGGGCTTAACCACTCGATTATTCACCAAAACTTGTTTATTTTTCAGTGCTTCTTGCGCTTTATTACGACTGGGAAAATGTCCATTTTCGACCAAAAACAAATCAATTCGCATAGCGCTTCACGGTGGCGATGACATCGTTCATGGATAAGCCAGCTTGATCGAGTAACTGTTCAATTTGTCCGTGTTCGGGAATATGATGGTAGCTCATAGGATGAACAACGTTCGGTAGTTTCGCTTGGAGCTGCTGACCAAGGCTGCCCTGATACATGACTTGTTCATAGACAATGACCTGACGCTTGGATGCGGCAATCCACGAAACCATCGTCTCATCCATCGGCTTAATAAAGCGAGCATTGATTACTGTTGCTGAGCATTGATGGCTTTGTAACGCTTGTTGAATCGCGTATACATCGGGTCCATAAGTAACGATAATGGGTCCAGGTTGATCAATAATAACGTCCCATGATGGTGTCGTAATTGAGACCTCTGGTCCTTCGATAATCGAATTACCTTTCGGATAGCGAATCGCAACCGGTGTGGTTTGTTGAAATGCATACTGGACCAACGCTTTGGCTTCCGGACCATCTTTCGGCATGAGAATCTGAATGTTCGGTAATGCCCCAAGAGCTGCAATATCGAAGATTCCTTGATGCGTACTTCCATCTTGGGGAATCGTTCCAGCACGGTCAATCCCAAAGACAACCGGAATATTGGGACGACATACATCATGAATCAACGAGTCATACGCCCGCTGTAAAAAAGTCGAATAAATCGGTAAAAATACATGAGACCCTTGTCGTACCATCGCGGCTGCCATGGTAACAGCATGCGCTTCGGCAATCCCAACATCAATCACTCTAGAGGAATCAATGCCCCGCAGTCCACTTCCCTCAATCATCGCAGGGGTAATAATTTGAACGCTAGAGTGAGCTTCTACAAGCTTGGCGATATAATTCGACCACGAAGGTCCTTTGGGTTTCGGGTCTATGGTATAGTAGCCAACGCCGTGGTATTTTACTTTATCGTCTTCGGCTGGTTGATACCCATATCCTTTAATCGTTCGAACATGAACGACAGTTGGTTTTGTAATCGTTGTTAACGAAGAGAAGATTGGGATCAATTGGCCCAAATCGTGACCTTCATACGCTTGCACGTAGTCATACCCTAAACTTTCAAAGAACGACTTTGATCGTTCATTGTCCTTAAATACTTGCGCCAAGGCACCGACGTTTTCACTAATACTCATGTCATTGTCATTTAAGACAATCATCACAGGATAAGGAATCTGAACCAGGTTGTTCAGTCCTTCTAGCGCTAATCCACCGGTAAATGCCCCATCGCCAATGACAGCGATGACACGCCCTGTGTCCTGATGCAAATATTTATGGTAGGCCACGCCCGCTGCTGCGGACAGC
Organism: Bacillota bacterium; assembly: GCA_965657695.1. Taxonomy (GTDB): domain Bacteria; phylum Bacillota_I; class Bacilli_A; order MAG-NZ; family MAG-NZ; genus M30B81. The sequence continues at coordinate 15,027 of CBFHOU010000002.1, forward strand.
GAGGTCGATGAATGACCCGTTTCAAAATGGTCATACATACTTTCATGGTAACGAGGAAATCCTGATAGTCCTTTGAATTGGCGTAAACGATCAAACATCCCCGCTCGACGGGTCATGATTTTATGCGGATACACTTGATGGCCCACATCATAGATCACCGTGTCCGTGTTTAAGTTAAAGACATGGGTTAAGGCAATGCTTAATTCTATACTTCCGAGGTTACTCGCTAAATGACCTCCTGTTTTCGTGACCGATTCAATCAAAAAGGCACGGATGTCAGCCGCGAGGGTTGTTAGAGTAGCAAGGTCCATTGCCCGAACCGTGTCCGGGGTTAAGGTGAATAAATCAATCTTGGGCGGTTTCAACCAATAAATCCTTGGCTTCTTGAAGTTTAACCGCTATCGATTTAGAGAGCTCCATGCCCTTTTGATACGCTGCTATGGACTTTTCTAACCCGAGGGAATCATTTTCTAATTCTTTAACCACAGCTTCTAACTGAGTCATTAATTGTTCAAACGTTTCCATTACTTCCTCCTCTTTTTCGTGATCCTCGAATCGGCAGAACCATCTTTGAAACGAATGGTCACCGTATCTTGTTCCTTGATTTGAGAAATACTCGTAATCACACTGTCATCCGCTTCAATCAACGTAAACCCACGCTCTAATACCGCATTGGGGTTTAACGCACTTAGAGATCGTTTCATTGATTCTAAACGGTGTTCTACTTTGGTGAGTCGTTGATGATAGGTTCGATGAAGCCGTTCAGTGTAAAAGAGTAGTTGTTGTTCATAGCGCTGTGTTTTTGCCAGCGGGGATTGCTGCTGCATCCGTGATACCAAGCGCTCATAGGTTAATTGTTTGCTTTGTAAGAGTCGTTCTGGCTGGGTTAACACATAACTTGCACTGGCACGTTGAAATCTACGATACAAGCCTTGCCAGACGTTTGCAATCCTAGTTTTTAACAATGTTTGCTGCGAATTAATATACTGCAAGAGTTCCATTTTATCGGGAACGGCAAGCTCAGCCGCTGCCGTCGGCGTTGGTGCGCGGCGGTCGGCAATTAAATCCGACAATGTCGTATCGGTTTCATGACCAACGGCACTAATAATCGGAATTTGGGATGCGAAGATTGCTCGCAGCACCAGTTCTTCGTTAAATGCCCATAAGTCTTCGATGCTTCCCCCACCGCGACCAACAATTAAGACATCGGCCAGCTTTTCAAGATTGGCCTTTTCAATTTGTTTAGTCACCGAATATTTTGCATCGTCTCCTTGAACTAGTGCCGGATAAATTCGCACACTGGCGAGTGGAAAACGTCGGGCGATGGTGTTTTGAATATCTTGAACGGCTGCGCCAGTCGGGGACGTAATAACCCCAACGACTCGAGGATATTTGGGTAACGGTTTTTTATGAATCTCATCGAGTAATCCTTCCGTAATGAGCTTCTTCTTTAGGGCTTCCAACTTGGCATAGATATCTCCTGCGCCTGTCGGTCGCATTGCTGTCACATACAGTTGATATTCCCCGCGAACGTCATAGACATTTACATCACCAGAGGCAATGACTTGATCGCCGTTTTTAAAGCTATGCGACATTTTCGAAGCTGACGAAGCAAACATCACACTTTTAATTTCTGAGCCTTGATCTTTTAACGTGAAATAATAGGTTCCAGATGAATGTCGTTTAAAGTTCGATAGCTCACCCATCACACTAAGACGTTTTAAAAAGGCCGTTTGGTCAAACAGCTGCTTGATTGTCTTATTAAGTTGCGTGACGGTTATATACTCACTCATGTTGTAAATGGACCCTAATCGTATCAAGTAGCTTATTATTGAACTTACTACTCAACGTGTCATCGGTTTCGGAGTACTCTTTGCTGAGTTCGATCGCTTCATCAATCGCAACAACCGCTGGAATTTCTTCCATCATCATTTCATACACAGCAATACGTAAAATCGCTCGGTCCACGGCATTTAAACGCGGTAATGTCCATCCCGTTAAATGAGTGGAAATATGCGTATCAATGGTCGGTAACTGAGCGAGGATGTTTTGACATTTTTGACTAATGTCATCCGCAGGACCCACCGCGAAAAGAGCCTCGTCCAAAGGGATTTGGCGAACATCAACATTGTACAAAACTTGCATGATGCGAATTCGTTGTTCGTGGCGTATATCCATGAGTTCTCCTGTCAAAGATCGATTTTATTATATCAACGTTTGATGCGTAAATGTAATTCTTCGAGTTGTGCTTCGCTGACCTCACCCGGTGCTTGCGACATCAAATCCTGAGCACTTGCGGTTTTCGGAAACGCAATGACATCTCGGATGTTTGTTGTTTTTGTGAGTAGCATGATTAAACGGTCAACGCCTAACGCAATCCCTCCATGAGGAGGGGTTCCAAATTCTAAGGCTTCCAGGAAGAAGCCAAACTGTTCTTTTGCTTTTTGTTTGGTGAAGCCTAATACTTCAAAAACCTTTTGTTGAATCGCTTGGTCATGTATCCGGATGCTTCCGCCCCCCAATTCATATCCATTGCAAACGACATCGTATGCTTTGGCATAGGCAAATTCTGGTTTTTCCAGGGTTTGTAAATCAAAGGGATGTGGGGCTGTAAATGGATGATGAGCTGAGGTAAACCCAGTTTCAGTCGGTTCAAATAGCGGCCAGTTCACGACCCAGCATACATCATAAGTGTTGTCCGGAATCATTGATAACGTATTCGCAATAAACAGACGAACTTGACCCATTGCATTTTGCGTCGTTCGACGTTCACCGGCAATAAACAGATATACGTCACTTCCTTGCGCTGGACTTCGTTCTTGAATTATTTGTAGTTCCACTGCACTCAGTTTGCTTCCGATACCTGAAACTTGACCTTGATCCATCTTTAGTACGGCAAGACCCGTAGCTCCATAACGTTTCGCAACGTCAGTGGCCTCATCGAGTTGTTTACGTGTCAAACTGGACGCCGGCACGTGAAGCATATGGACATATTCTGCTTGAAGCATGGTAAATTCGGAGTCTGTAAACAGTGATGTAACATCATGTAGAGGTAATTCAAAACGACGGTCTGGCTTATCGGAGCCATACATTTGCATTGCATCTTCATATTGTAGGACATCAAAGGAGGATGGAAGTGAGACCCCAATGGTTTCGTCAAAAATTTGAATTAACATATCTTCCACTAGACGACGAATGTCTTCCTCGTCAATAAAGGACGCTTCGATATCAATCTGGGTAAATTCCGGTTGACGGTCTGCTCGCAAATCTTCATCACGAAAGCACTTGGCGATTTGGTAGTATTTTTCCATGCCACCAATCATAAAGAGTTGTTTAAAGATCTGCGGACTTTGTGGCAATGCAAAGAACCGACCTTCATGAATTCGGCTCGCCACCAAATAATCACGAGCCCCTTCAGGCGTTGATTTCGTTAAAATCGGCGTTTCTAATTCAATATATCCATGTTGTTCTAAAACATGGCGTGTGACAGACATGGCTTTCGCCCGAATTTTTAACGAATCTTGCACCATCGGTCGTCGCAAGTCTAAATACCGGTATTTTAAACGAGTATCTTCTAATGCATCGGTTTGATTGGCGATAATCATCGGTGGTTGTTTCGCCGTACTCAAAATTTCTATTTGTTTGGCCACCACTTCAATTTCACCCGTAGGGATGTTGCTGTTTTTATTACTACGCTCAATGACGACGCCTTGTACCGCAACGACGGTTTCGTTACTTAGCGAGTTAATCATCGATTTAAGGCTAGAATCGGGGTCAATTTGGACTTGAATTAACCCGGAGGTATCCCGAACATCAAAAAAGGTCACGCCCCCCAAGTCGCGTATTTTAGCCACCCAACCATTAATTATTACGGGTTGACCGACATCACTTATTCGTAGTTCACCGTTATACCGTGTGCGTTTCATGAACATGCTCATGGTCTTCCTCCACGACTCCATCTAAATAGTCAATAATATGTGCGAGTTCTACAACGTCTTGATGACCCTGCACCTTGACAAGGACTTTGCCTTGAGCATACTCGTCTTCTGCGAGAATAATAATGGCTTGTGGGTCTTTTTTGGACGCTTGTTTTAATTGTGAAGTGAGCGATTTATCCTGATAACTGAACTCACAGCGAAATCCACTTAGGCGAATGCTTTGAACAAGTTCATATGCATCATCTTTGGTGGCTGGCATATAGCAGACGACGACATCAACCCCGGGAAGTTCATCTTCCAAGACACGTTCGTATTCCATCGCTAATAAGAGTCGTTCAATGCCCAGACCAAACCCTGTCGCTGGGGTTGATGGACCTCCAAATTCTGCGATGAGATTATCATAACGCCCGCCACCTAAAATTGCGGTTTGTGAGCCAAAATCCGGATGCGTGGATTGCACTTCAAACACCATACCAGTGTAATAATCGAGACCACGGACAATGCGAGGGTCAATTTCATAGCGGATCCCGAGTCGTTCTAAGTACTGACAAATCGAACTAAAGTAGTTTTTCTCTTCAACACTTAAATAATCTTCAATGTTAGGAACGTCATTCATGGACAAGGTCTTATCATCCAAGATACGAAGAGGGTTCTGACGTAATCGTTGTTGGTTTTGTTCACTCAGTTGATGACTCATCGGTGTGAAATAATCGGTCAACGCTTTAATGTAGCGCCTTTTTGTTGCTTCGTTGCCCAGATAATTTATCTTTAATGTCGTTTCTTTGAGGCCTAATAACTCCAAGAGTGTCATCGCAAAAATGATGATTTCTGCATCACTAACCGGATCATCAAAACCGATGTATTCCACCCCAAACTGGTGAAATTGTCGACTACGACCCGCTTGTGGTCGTTCATAGCGAAAAAATGGCCCCGTATAATATAGTTTTTGCGGTTCGGTATATAGTTTATTTTCGACAACACTTCGAACCACCCCTGCCGTACCTTCGGGTCGTAATGTTAGGGATCTATCACCGCGATCTGTAAACGTATAGGTCTCCTTTGAAACGATATCCGATAGTTCGCCGACACTACGGTGATACACATCAGAATGCTCAAAAATAGGGGTTCGAATTTCTTGAATATTATAGTAGAAGGTTAAACTAGCGATTGCTTCTTCAATTTGTTTAATACCTTGAAGTTTGCTACCGGTATAGTCCATCGTTCCTTTAGGTTTTTGCATGATTCCTCCAATGTGTACGACGTAGTTCGTAAAAGGTGACATCAAACACTTGTCCATCAAATCGACGAAAATGTTGTTTCTTTTCATGGGTTTTTACAAACCCTGCTTTCAGTAATACTTTTTGACTTGCGATATTGTGGGTCATGGTTTTAGCCACAAGACGATTCGCATATAACTCCTCAAAGCCAAACTGGACCATTCGAACCACGGCTTCACTCATTAGTCCCTGGCCCCAGTACGCTTTACCTAGAGAGTAGCCCAGTTCGTAGATGGGCCGAAAGAATTTCTTGGTAAAGCCGATAGATCCAATCACAGTATTGGTTTGCTTGTTGACCAACGCATAGCTGTGTGGTTTCCGCAAAAAGAGATATTTAATAATGTGTAAGGTTTCCTTTTCACTGCGATGGGGTCGCCATCCGGCAAGTGGACCGACATCCGGGTCTTTGGCATATGCAAAGACATCTTGTTGGTCGGCTATTGTAAATCGACGAATCGTGAGTCGTGTTGTTTGCATAGACCCTCTTAATAAAAGACGCCCTTAGATTCACTCTAAGGACGAAATAATCGCGGTACCACCTTAGTTCACTATTGCTAGTGCCCTTGACTCATAACGGGAGGCTCCGATTCCTCTCTGCTGGGTCTCATAAAACGCGCGTTCCACACTTGCACCTTCCGTATGGTCTCTGGATAACATTGCGTAATATTCTTTCAGCTTCAATGAGGACAATTTATTGTAATCAGTTGGGGAAAACCTGTCAATTTTTTTCCAGTGTGATGCTGACAGGTCCATCCAAATCAACGTGGATGTTCATATCAGCCCCAAAGACGCCGGTCGCCACAGGAACATATGCAGCTAATTGTTGATTAAATGCTTCATACAGCTTTTGCGCCTGTTCGGGCTTTGCCGCTTCGATATAACTAGGACGATGTCCTTTTTTTGTATCAGCATATAATGTGAACTGACTAATGCTTAGTGCAGATAATCCTTGATCCAATAGGGATTCATTCATCACGCCTTGAGAATCATCAAAGATGCGTAAATGGGTCACTTTATGAATCATCGAAGCAACCGTATCCAGTGTGTCTTGATGCGTAAAACCGACCAAGAGGACAACACCTTGGTCAATGGAGCCAACGACTTCGTGATTCACGCTCACATTGGCTTTGTTTACTCGCTGAACAATGACTTTCATTTAAAGGTTCGCTCGACTTGGAACACATCGGTAAAATTACGTAGCCCAACGATAACTTTATCGAGTTGGTCTGCATTAAAGACCGATAAACCAAGTTTTATCAGTAGTTCTGAGTTTTTGTTTTGTTTGGTGTTTACATTCGCCACCACCGTATTAGTGGACGAAATGTAGTTAATAATCTCGACCATGATCGATGGAGTCGCCACTGCACTTATCTTTAGATTAACAGGGTAACGAATCCCTTGGTCAGTTGACGTCCAAGTGACACCAATATGTCGCTCACTTTGAGTCGTAATATTAGGGCAGTGGTCGCGATGAATGGCAATCCCCATACCTTTAGAAACATAACCAACAATGGGGTCACCAGGTATCGGATTACAGCAATTTGATAACTTCACTTTCGGATTATCGAGGCCTTCCACCATGATGCCATGGATGTTCGAGGGTTTCGATTTGCTCCCGATGCGGTTAATGGACTCAATAATTTTATTCGGGTCTTTTTCAACATCGGTTCGACCCGAGAGTTTATTTAGAGCACCCCGAGCACTTATGATGTTTTTACCGATCGCGTAATACAGGGTTTCCACATCAAAAATATCAGGGGTATCAAAATACTCTTGGACTAAATCATCATCAATCTTTCGCTCAAAATCATATTCGTGAAGCGCTTCTTCCACCTTACGTTTTCCCGCTTCAAATAAAAGGTCTCTATCTCGTTTGTTTAAGAAGTTCTTAATTTTAGCGCGAGCGTGGCTGGTTTTCGCAATGTTTAACCAGGTGTCACTCGGACCCTTGGAACTCTTGTTTGTCTTGATGTTACAAATATCACCCGTTTGAAGCTCGTAATCCAGTGGGACCATGCGATTATTAACAATCGCTCCGACACACGTATCACCAACGCGAGTATGAATCCGGTAGGCAAAATCCACCGGTGTTGCCCCCAACGGAAGCATGTGAACATCTCCATTAGGTGTAAAGACGAAGACATTTGCGGTCAGTTCTTCTTTAATGGAGTCTAAAAGTTCAGTACTCGATAAAGGGTCTTCTTCATCATGAAGTTGACGCATGACATTGGCATACCATTGCAAACTATCCGCAATTTCTTGTTGTTCAATTTGTTTTGTATTGCCTTCTTTGTAGGCCCAGTGGGCCGCGATGCCTATTTCGGCGACTGCATCCATCACCTGCGTTCGTATTTGAACTTCAAAGATCTTTCCTTGGTCGGTCAAAATGGTCGTATGCAAAGATTGATACATGTTCGCTTTTGGTATCGCAATGTAATCCTTAAAACGTTTTGGAATCGGTTTGTAGTGATGGTGAATGATTCCTAATACCTTGTAGCATTCTTCTGCCGAGTTTACGACGATACGTAACGCTAATAAATCAAAGATTTCAAAGAAGTCTTTGCCTTTCGTGCGCATCTTTTTCGCAATAGAATAGGTATTCTTAATCCGACCTTTGATTTCAAAGTTGATGTCTTCGTCTTCCAGATGCATGGACAATTCGTCAACGATTACTGCAAGGTCTTTGTCTCGTTGTTCACGGGTCATTTCTAGGTTGGCTGAGACCAGCTCATAACTTTGAGGTTCTAAATATTTAAAGGCGATATCTTCAAGCTCCGCTTTTAAACGGTACATCCCTAGTCGGTGGGCCAACGGAACAAAAATATCCATGGTTTCGCGGCATTTAACTAAAATCTTCTCATGCGATAAAAACTCAATCGTTCGCATATTGTGAAGACGGTCGGCGAGTTTAACCACAATGACGCGAATATCTTCTGTCATGGCAAGCATCATCTTCATATGATTTTCTGCAATGACTTTGTCTTTGGACGTAAAATTAAGGCCGGTTAATTTCGTGACCCCTTGGATAATATCGGCGGTTTCTTTCCCGAAAAGTTCAGTCACTTCTTGGTATGTAGCAGGAGTGTCTTCTAAAACATCATGAAGGAGTCCAGAAATAATGGTGGAAGGACCGGTATGATATTCGGTCAGAATATAGGCAACATTAACAGGATGGTTAATGTAAGGTTCGCCAGAGTGGCGTTTCTGATTATGGTGAAACTTATCGGCATACTGAAAAGCATCTTCGATTAACGAAAGATGCTTGGGATTGGTGATATATGATTTTGCATTGGTAATGACATCGCCAATCGTATGCATGATTCTCCTAGTAAGTTAATAGACTTTTTATTGGATAGCCAATTAATCGTTTACGGCCTTCAAGAAAACCGAGTTCAATTAAGAAAGCGAGACCAACGACTTGGCCACCAAGTTGTTCAACAAGGTCGATCGTGGCTTTCATTGTTCCACCTGTAGCAAGTAAATCATCAACAATGATGACACGTTGTCCCGGACGAATTGCATCCTTGTGCATGCTTAGAACATTTGTCCCATACTCAAGCTCATATTCTTGATTAACGGTCTCACGGGGCAATTTCCCCGGTTTACGGACGGGAATAAATCCGACACCGAGTTCAGTGGCTGTTGGACAACCAAAGATGAAACCACGGGCTTCGGGACCCACAACGAGTTCTGCTCCTAATTCTTTGGCAAAGGCAATAAATTGATCCGTTGCGTATTTAAATGCCTCACCATCCGCCATTAATGGCGTGATGTCTTTAAATAAGATCCCAGGTTTCGGAAAATCAGGTACATCCGCAATATATTTAGTTAAGTCCATGGTACCTCCTCGTACTGTTGTATTATATCAAATGGGCAAAAAAAAACGCCATCTCATGATGGCGTTTTAATCGCTTACTTGACTGCGTCTTTTAAAGCTTTACCAGCTTTGAAAGCTGGAGATTTTTGTGCAGCGATATTGATTTTTGCGCCAGTACGTGGGTTACGTCCTTCACGTGCAGCACGTTTACGTGTTTCGAAAGTACCAAATCCAGTTAATGTTACTTTGTCTCCGCCTTTGAGAGCTTTAGTAACACTAGCTACGAATGCATTCAATGCAGCTTCAGCATCTTTTTTGCTTAACTTTGCACTAGCAGCAATTGCAGCAACTAATTCTGTTTTTTTCATGGGGAACTCCTCCTAAAAATTTTATCTAACGTGATTATATATAGTAATCGCAATAAATACAAGGAAAAACAGGAAATTTGTTAGATATTACAACAAATTTTAACTAAACTGTAAAAAAGAGGGGGTTTCATTACTATTGAGCGATGAATTTTATAATTGAATTTCTCGTTTACGCAGAACAAAGTGGATTGGACTGCCGGGAAGTGGCCATCGAGCCCGGACTTGATTTTCGATATATCTTAGATAGGAAAAGTGCATGTGAGATGGATCGTTGACAAATAATACAATTGTCGGCGGTCCACTGCTGACTTGCGTTGCATATTTAATTGTCACCCTTGCGCCATTGTGAAGCGGTGCTTGTTGATAATACAAGGCATCTTGGACCACTTCATTGATTTCTCGGGTCGTTATTCTTGTATGGTACGACTCATTCACCGATACGATGGTATCTAATAAAGAACTGATGCCCTTTTTGGTTAATGCAGACACAAAGACAATCGGTGCATATTTAACGAATAGAAAGTGGCTCTCGATATCTTTGGTCCAATATTTAGCGGTCTCATTTGTTTTTTCTAATAGGTCCCATTTGTTAACGGCTAAGATGATACCCTTGTTGGCCTCTTTGGCATAACCAATAACGCGTTTATCTTGTTCTTGGATGCCTAACCCAGCATCAATTAATAAAACACAGACATCGCTGCGTTCAATCGCTCGAATTGCCCGAAGAACTGCGTATTTCTCTGTGCTTTGAATGACTTTTCCCTTCTTACGAATCCCCGCAGTATCAATAATCACAAAATCACGACCACTACGGGTAAATGGAGTATCAATGGAATCGGTCGTGGTTCCCTCAATCGGTGAGACAATAACGCGGTCTTCTCCAATAATGGAATTGGTAATCGAACTTTTGCCAACATTTGGCTGACCAATGACACTAAAGCGAATCGTTGAATCTTCGATGTCTGGTTCTACCGCAGGTAACTGTTTTACAATGGCATCAAGTAAATCACCAATGCCGATTCCGTGCTCACACGATATGGCCATCGGTTCTCCGACACCTAAGGCATAATAATCATAGATAAGATCTTGTTGGGCTTTAGAGTCAAGCTTATTTAAGGCTAAAACTACGGGTTTGGTTGTTTTTTGAAGTAATCGTGCCACCATTTCATCTTCTTGCGTGATGACCGATCGACCATCTGCCACCATAATAATCAGATCTGCTTCCTCTAATGCCACTTCGACTTGCGCTCTGATTTCTTCTTGAAAGGGTAAACTTTCAACCGTGAGGCCCCCCGTGTCAATGACCGAAAACGAACGGCTGATCCATTCGGCTTTTCCATAAATTCGGTCTCTTGTTACACCGGCCACATCATCGACAATTGACAAACGCTCACCAATCAATCGATTGAAGAGCGTTGACTTTCCAACGTTGGGACGACCGACAATTGCTACGGTCGGTAACATGATTATTGAAGAGCCTTCACTAAGTCGGCTTTTTTCATCGTTGAATACCCACTAATGCTTTTGGCTTTTGCCATCGCTTTTAATTCTGACACGTTTAGTCCTGATAAATCCTTAGATGATGCTTTAGACGATGCTTGTTTTTTAGCCGGTTGTTTAGGGGCTGACTCTACATTTGCTTTTTTCTTTTCCAACACATGGCCAAACAAATCACCCAAAGTCACCGAACGAGTTTCTTGCGTTTTGATGTAGGTGTCGAATTGCTTACGTTCACGTTTGGCTTGCAAACGGCGTACTGAGACTTCCATGATCCATTCACGGGGTTCACATGTCGTGACCAACACCTCAACAGAATCACCCACTTGATAGATATCGTCGAGTTTACCAACGGCTCCTTCTTTCAATTCATCGGAGGATAAGACGGCATCGACGCCTTGGATGGATACACTAAAGCCTTTACCAATGTTGACTGCTGAGATGACACCATTCACCACATCGCCGCGTTTCACGGTTACTTTAGCCCATGGATTATCTTCCAGCGCTTTACGACTCAAGCTAATACGCTCACGTTTTTTATCAATCTCTAGAATCGCAACGTCCAGCGTTGTGCCATGAATCACCGATGCCTTAAAATTATCATTCGGATTATAGCTGATTTCATTGTTATGAAGCAGTCCGGTAACATGGGGAGCGACTTCTACTATCAATCCAAACGGCAACTTATTCACAACGGAAACAGGAATCGTTTGACCGACTTTATGTTCCTTTGCGAATTGGGAAAACGGGGTTGGTAGTAATCGTTTTCTCGATAATGCAATCCGATTTTGACCCTTTTGTTTTTTCACGTCGATGACTTGTGCTTCGATCTTATCGCCTACACTAAATTGGGACTCAATGCGTTCAATGCGCTCGTGAGTCAACTCACTAATCGGGATTAAGGCTGTATTATGTTGTAACTGTACAAAGGCTCCAAAGGGCTTAATCCCAGAGATTATGCCTTGAACCGTTTGTCCTACCTGTAAGCTCGTAAATTCTTTTTCGCGTGCCGCATTTCGTTCTTCGACGAGTAATTTTGTACGGGATGCTTTCACTTTTTTGCGACGTTCGTCTACTTCTGTTAGATAAAAGGATAGTTGTTTGCCTGCATAACTGGCGAGGTCACTTACATCAAAGTCTACTTGGGACACGTGCATGAAAACCTCGTGGCCAGAGACATCAAAAAGCAACCCTGCGCTGGTTACGTCTTTTACCTTCGCTTTAATTACTTTTTGCGCTTCAAAATCCTTCACTAGTTGTTGAAACGTCTCGTTTTGCACAATTGGAATCCGTGACAATAAGACTTGACCATGCATTTCATCAATCTTTTTGACGACCGCCTCAACGATATCACCCTCGGCAACGAGTCCTTCAAATGTGTCATGTTTGATCACATCAAACTGATCCAAATACATCAGACCCTCAAGGCTGTAGTTGATATCCAATCGTAGATCGTTGGAATTAACGCGAATGACTTTTCCCTGAACCGTATCATTCAGTCGTATTTGTTTAAAGTTGATATCCATGTTTTTGTCCTCGTTGTTGAATCAATTGAATTAACAATTCAACACTTTCTTCTATTGTGTGATTCGTTGTATCAAACAGTACGGCATCATCTGCTTGTTTTAAGGGATTGGTTTTACGTGTAGAGTCGATGTGATCGCGACGCGTAATCTCATCTTCTAGTTCTTGATAACTCGATGGAATGCCTTTGGCTTGGTAGTCCTTGTAACGACGCTGTGCTCTCTCGTTTACAGATGCAGTTAAAAAGATTTTAACCGGAGCCTGAGGTAACACGACCGTGCCAATATCACGGCCATCCATAATAATGGCACCATGTTTTGCCGCTTGCTGTTGTATTTGAACCATATAGGCTCTAACGTTCGGATGTGCAGCGACAGTGGAGACATGATGCGAGACCTCGGGACTACTAATAAAAGATGTAACATCCTTTTGATTTAAGTAAATCTTATTATTTTCAAATATCACAGAGGTATCAGATAAAAAATCATAGGCACTGGGGTTGCTTAAATCAATCCCACGTTGCATTGCTTCATACGTAATCGCTCGGTACATTGCCCCCGTATCGATATGGGTCAAATGCAAACGAGCTGCAATTAATTTAGCAATCGTTGATTTTCCTGCACCAGCAGGTCCATCCATTGCGACTTGAAAATTGGTTTCCATTGATAGCATTATACAACAAGGCTCCCTTTACCGCTACTTTTTCCCCGAGATTATGGTAATCTAATATGCACTCAAAGATAATCTTTGATATGATAAAAAAAATGCCTTCAAGGCGAAGTGAGGAATTATGTCAGCTGTTTATAGTATCGGATTCGTGGTAACACTTCTCGGAATTGCATACGCGCTATATTTATTTAATTGGGTAGGCCGCCAAGATGCGGGGACCCCTAGAATGAAAGAAATTGCTCAGTATATTCAAGAAGGGGCGAATACGTTCTTAAAACAGGAGTACCGAATCCTTGTTGTTTTCGTCTTTGTCTTATTCTTTGTTTTAGGCTTTGTCCTTAATTGGCCAACGGCATTTGCATATTTACTAGGGAGTGGATTTAGCACGCTCGCAGGATATGTCGGCATGCAAGCGGCAACCAAAGCCAATGTACGAACTGCCCAAGGTGCAGACCAAGGGGGCATGGGACGTGCGTTACAAATCGCCTTTCGGGGTGGAACAATCATGGGAGTTTCTGTGGTCTCATTAGGACTACTTGGACTATTGCTCATCTTTGTTCCATCCATTTTATTGTTTGATATAGAAGCGGTTGAAGCGATCACCTACTTAACTGGATTTGCCTTAGGAGCTTCGAGTATTGCCTTATTCGCTCGTGTTGGCGGTGGGATTTATACCAAAGCTGCAGACGTTGGGGCCGATTTAGTCGGTAAAGTGGAAGCTGGGATTCCGGAAGATGACCACCGAAACCCGGCTGTCATCGCCGATAATGTTGGGGATAATGTCGGAGATGTTGCTGGAATGGGAGCCGATTTGTTTGAATCATTTGTTGGCTCCATTATCGCAGCACTAGGACTATCCTTTACGTATGAATTAAGTAGTGCTGCCATGGCAGAAGCCGCGTTGCTATATCCACTACTTCTAGCGTTAACTGGAATCGTTGCTTCGATTGTTGGGAGTTTAATGATTCGTGGAAATGCGATTAAGCATCCGCAAAAAGCCTTAGAAGAAGCCAACTACGTTGCCAGTGCTATTGTCATTGGTGTCGCAGGAGTAAGCTCATTTGTCTTATTTGATTCATTTAATCCATTTATCGTTGTCACCGCGGGAGTCATTGTTGGCTTACTCATTGGTAAAGTCACCGAGTTATACACCTCCGCAGATTATGCACCCGTCAAACGCATCGCGGAACAATCTAAAACCGGTCATGCAACCAACATCATTGCCGGAACAGCTGTCGGGATGCAATCCACTATGATTCCAGCGATTATTATTGTTGTTGGGATTTTGGTCTCAAATGCCTTCGCCGGATTATACGGAATCGCTCTTGCTTCGGTAGGGATGTTATCTACCGCCGGAATGACCATTGCGATTGATGCGTATGGACCGATTGCAGACAATGCCGGTGGGATTGCGCAAATGAGCGAAATGAAGAAAAAAGTTCGTGATATTACCGATAGCTTAGACAGCGTAGGAAATACCACCGCAGCGATTGGTAAAGGGTTTGCGGTCGGTTCTGCTGCGTTGACTGCGTTAGCATTATTTGTAAGCTTTACCACCGCTGCTGGCGTGGAGCAAATTAGCTTAAACGTTCCAGAAGTAACATCTGGATTAATCATAGGTGCCATGCTCCCCTTCTTATTCAGTGCCTTAACCATTGATTCTGTTGGCCGCGCAGCGACTGATATGGTCAATGAGGTTCGTCGACAGTTTAGAGACATTCCTGGGGTTCGTGAAGGTACAACAACACCCGATTATGCATCGTGTGTAGAAATTAGTACTAAGTCCTCATTAAAAGAAATGGTCCTTCCCGGACTATTAGCGATAGGGATTCCCGTCTTTGTTGGTTTCTTACTTGGGGCTGAAGCACTGGGTGGATTATTAGCAGGGTCTCTTGGGACTGGATTAATGCTCGCGATTTATTTAGCGAACGCGGGTGGCGCCTGGGACAATGCGAAAAAATATATCGAGTCACAAGATGGATCAGGGTCAGAAGCACATAAAGCGTCCGTCACAGGGGATACCGTTGGGGATCCTTACAAAGATACAGCAGGACCGAGTTTAAACATCTTTATTAAATTGATGACCATTGTCTCGTTGGTCTTTGCATCGCTATTTGGTAATGGGCTCATCTAATCTAACAGCTCGAATCGGAGCGATGGCCTTTAGTGTTGTTGCTGCGGTCGCGAGTCTTCGTCTGACCTATTTACTCAGTGAAACCGCCTCAACGTTTTACATCGATAGTTTGATTCTCACGTTTCAGAATACGTCTTCGTTCTCAAACGTCGGATCTATCCTGCTTCTTATTCTTGTTGTTACAGGGTTTGTATTTCGCTTCAAGCGATATCCATTGGATGCCGTCACATGGATCATGTGCAACGCGGTACTGTTTATTATAGGAATATGGATTACAACCCTTGGGTATTCAAGTGTTCAATATGACACTGCACCCTGGTGGAGCTTGTTTGTAATTGGGATTAATGTGATAATTACGATGTCATTTATCGCGATTCCCTTGTCCTTGATTATTGTGTTTATGACTCAAGTATTACGCCCTGTATAGGGCTTTTTTTCTTCCAAAATCCGTTCAAATTAGATACAATATGAACGCAAGTGAGGAACTTATGAATTATCGAGTATTACTTTATTATCACTATGTTGAGATCCTAGACCCGGAAGCTGTGGTTGAAGAACATTTATCCTATTGTTATGACCTTGGCCTAAAAGGGCGTATTTATATCGCTCCTGAGGGGATTAACGGAACGATCTCCGGCACCACAGAGCAAGTCGACACGTATATCGAATATATGGACCAGCATCCATTGTTTCATGGCATGGTGTTTAAATCCGATGAAGCCGAGGATCATGCGTTTAGTAAAATGCATGTTCGAGTGAAACCTGAACTCGTCAACTTCCGCTTGGATGAGGATGTTAATCCGAAAGAAATCACGGGTCAATATTTAGAACCGGCTGAATTTTATGAACGACTGCAAGACCCAAATACCATTGTGATTGATGCACGGAATGATTATGAGCATGATGTGGGGCATTTTAAAGGCGCGATTAAACCGGATATTCATAACTTTCGTGAACTCCCACGTTGGATTAAAGAAAACAAAGAACTTCTCGAAGGCAAACGGATTATGGCGTATTGCACGGGCGGGGTTCGATGTGAAAAATTTACCGGCTGGTTAAAACGCGAAGGCTTTCACGATGTCGCTCAGCTTCATGGTGGGATTGTTACATACGGCAAAGACCCTGTCGCCCAAGGACAGTTTTGGGAAGGTCAGTGTTATGTCTTTGATAAACGATTGGTCGTCCCGGTCAATCAAGTGAATCCCACAATCGTTGGGCGTGACTGGTTTGATGGCACACCGTGTGAGCGTTACATCAATTGTGCGAACCCCGAATGTAATCGACAAATCTTATGTTCTGAACATAATGAGGTATTGTACCGTGCTTCGTGCAGTGATGAATGCCGTGTGCATCCGTTAAACCGCTACGAAGAGAAAGAGACGCATTTAGCGTTCCAGGATCAATAAATGAAAGTAGTTCAAGGAATATCGCTTCTTGGTGTGCTTGCTATGACGGCAGCACTCGCAAATGGATTTATGAATGGCGACTTCTTCGCCGATGGTGGGGAGTTGTTTGCCAATCCGTGGGGGATTGTGTCCCTGGTGGATTTATATGTAGGATTCAGTTTGTTTGCCATTTGGATGTACGTCAAAGAATCCAACAAATGGATTGCTCTACTATGGATTGTCTTGTTGATGGTTCTGGGGTTTTTTACGGGAGCGTTATATCTCCTTGTAAAGAGTTTAAACGCCACAACAATACAGGAGTTATTACTGCCAGATAAAAAGGAAGCCTAAGCTTCCTTTTATTTCATTAAGTGTTTGATTTCATGAATTCGTAAACGGCGGTATTCCCCAAGTTTTAGGCCCCGTAAGTCAACCACCCCTACCCGCGTGCGTTTCAAAGAGGTGACGGTTAGACCAAGCTCGGCCATCATCCGTTTAATTTGACGGTTCTTACCTTCCGTGAGAACGAGTTGCACCTTCGAGGTGTTTTTTTCTTTATTGGTTTCTAAGATTACGACTTTGACTCCTTTGATGGTATCGTCATCAATCGTCATGCCTTTGGCTACTTGTTTTTGATGTGCCAACGTGAACCTTCCTTTGAGGTTTGCTACGTATTCTTTTTCAATCTCGTGAGACGGATGGGTCAAGTGATTCGTAAAGTCTCCATCGGATGAAAGGAGTAAGACACCGGAGGTGTCATAATCGAGCCGACCCACTGGATAAATGCGTGAAGTACTTTGAATAAAGTCCACCGCACATCGACGACCGCGATCATCCGTGACACTGCTTAAGACTTGTTTGGGTTTATGTAATACAAAATACTCTTTGTCTTGTTCGCCTAATGGGACATTATCTACTGTGATAACATCTTTTTTACCGACCATAACGGGAAGTTCTTTTACAATGCTTCCATTGACACTAACACGACCTGCTAGAATGAGCTCTTCCGCTTTACGGCGTGAGCAGACTCCGTGTTGGGCAATTACTTTTTGTAAACGGTCCATTAACGTATCACATCGATAATCAGCTGAGGCGGTGTCGCAGCACGCCCAAGTGTTATGCTTTCTTTTAGTATTTGTGTAACTTCGTCTTGTTCTTTTTGTGCATACACTTCAAATAAGACATCCCCGGGCTGAACCGAATCCCCGATGGACACTTTGACTTTAATGCCGACAAGTGGATCAATCGTGTCTTGTTTGGTGGCTCGACCCGCGCCAAGGAGCATCGCAGCACGTCCTACATCTTTGGTTTTAAAGCTTGTAACAACGCCGGATGACGTGGCGGTGATGACGTATTTCACTGGGACAGTGGGTAATTGTTCGAAGTCTGACATTGACCCTCCTTGCGCTTCAATGAACTCGACAAATGTTTGATAGGCACGACCGGAGATAATTGCCTCTTCAATGGCTTGTTGTGGCGAAGAAACGCCAGCGGCCTCGAGTAAATGAATTGCGGCTTCGGTACACAACGTTGTAAAGTCTTGTGGACCTTTTCCTTGTAAGGTATTTATCGCTTCTTGGACTTCGAGTTGATTGCCTACGGCTTCCCCAAGAGGTTGTGACATATCCGTTAAAACAGCAATCGTTGTTTTCCCAAACGCTTGTCCGATATCGACCATGGTTTTCGCTAACAATCGGGCTTGATCGATGTCTTCCATGAAGGAGCCGTTTCCAACTTTAACATCTAACACAATCTTGTCAGCTCCTGAAGCAAGCTTTTTACTCATGATACTTGCGGCAATTAAAGGAATGGAAGGCACAGTCGCTGTAACATCTCGTAGCCCATATAAATCTCTATCTAATGGAACTAAATTCGGACTTTGTCCGACAATCGCCACACGGTGCTTACGAAGGATGGTTAGAAATTCATCACTTGACATTTCACTTCGGTACCCCGGAATGGATTCTAATTTATCAATCGTTCCCCCGGTATGTCCAAGACCACGTCCACTCATTTTTGCGATCGTGACACCACACGCCGCCACTAATGGGCCGACGACTAGACTTGTTTTATCGCCCACACCACCGGTGGAATGTTTATCCACCTTGATTCCAGGTAGACTGGATAAATCCAAGCGGTCTCCTGAATCCACCATGATTTGAACGAGATGCATTAAATTCGCACTTGATAGTCCTTGAAAGTACACCGCCATTAACCAGGCACTCATTTGATATTCAGGAATGGTTTTATCTAGATATCCCGATAAAAAGAAGCGAAGTTCAGCTTCGCTTAGCTCTTGGTGGTTTCTTGTTTTTTCAATGATATCGACAGCTCTCATATTCCTCGTTCTAACGCTTCTTGCATCTTGGAACGAACCAGACTCGATAATCCTTTACTGTCTAATTCTTTCACTTCGTCATATTCAATCGCAGGTAATAATTCAACATGGATTCGTTTGGGCTTAACATATTTATGTTCATACCCATTATGAATTACCATCACTTGAATCGCTTGTTTCGCCTTTTCAGCAAGTTTAAAAGCACCATCACGGTACGGTAACAGTTCTTTCCCGTTACTTCTTGTGCCTTCTGGAAAGATAAAGAACGGTTGGCCTGATTTTGCATATTCAATCGCTTGCAGCATCGTCTTAATGCCTTCACGGTTGCTTTGTCGGTTTAGTGGTAAATGGCGACGAATATGCATCCAAAAGGGGACAATCGGTATTTTATAAATACCATCTTTAATGATGCCTCCGACATGGTCGTCGACATAAATGTCATTGAGGATCACTCCATCAAACGTGGATTGGTGGTTGGAATAAATGACTACATTCTCATGTCGCTGATGTTCAGCCCCATGTAAGGTGTACTTCACTCGGCCATACCATAATATGAGTTTGGCAAATTTTTTCACCAAGCGATAAGTTAACGGATCATTATACGTGATATCAGGATGCAACCATTCATTGACTTTGAACTGTAGCGCCATAATCAACAGCGGCAATCCATATAGAAATAATACGGCAAGCACGCCTAGTAAAATCCATACTCCGGTCATACGAAAAACCTCTTATATGTGATAAATGAAAAGTCATTATATTCGACACGTTCTTGTTCTTGATACTCTTGATCATTGTCATAATAGGGGAAAAACGTATCTCCAGAATATTTTCGTTTTAAACGAGACACATACAAGGTATCAATAAAGGGTAAAAATTGTTCATAAATCTTCGCCCCACCAATCACAAATGCATGGTCTTCGGTGCCAATATAACGAGCAATCACATCAACCACGCTGCGAGCAACTTCCACACCCTCTGGCATATCGGTCAAACTACGCGAAATGACAATGTGATGACGACCTGGTAACGGTTTACCTAAGGATTCAAGAATCGAATCATACGTTTTACGTCCCATAATCACCGGATGACCCATGGTCATTCGCTTAAATAAGGCTAAATCCTCGGGTACATGCCATGGTATTTTGTTTTGAAACCCTATCACACGATTCGGATCATGCGCTACAATCATCGAAATCATACCGCAATCGCTCCTTTAATCGCTGGATGAGGGTCATAGCCCACTAATTCAAAGTCATCATAAGTAAAGTCAAATATGCTTGCTCGAGGTGAAATCTTCATTGTTGGAAGAGATCTCGGGGTTCTTGTTAATTGAAGTTTGACTTGTTCTATGTGATTTTCATAAATATGGGTATCCCCTAGGGTGTGAACAAACTCCCCGGGTTCTAAGCCGACAACTTGGGCAATCATCATGGTAAATAAGGCATATGAAGCAATGTTAAACGGCACCCCTAAAAAGACATCGGCACTTCGTTGGTACAATTGGCAACTGAGTTTTCCATCCTCGACAAAAAATTGCATGAACGCATGACATGGCGGAAGTGCCATCTCATCAACGCGGGCTGCATGCCACGCACTAATGATATGACGTCGCGAATGTGGGTTTTGTTGTAACCCGTGGAGTAATCGCTCCACTTGGTCTACTGTCTGATCTTTACTCTCAAATGCACGCCACTGTGATCCATACACCGGACCTAGTTCACCGTACTTGGCGGCAAACACATGATCGTCTTTTACTTTTTGGGCATATTCTTGAATGGTTTCGCCCTGAAAATCTGGGCTCTTTTTATACAGTTCATAGGGCCATTCGTTCCAGATAGAGACGCCATTGTCGACCAAATATTTAATGTTTGTCGACCCGGAGATAAACCAAAGCAATTCATGGATAATGGATTTTAAATGGACTTTCTTTGTGGTGATTAACGGAAATCCTTCTTGCAAGTCAAAACGCATTTGATAGCCAAATGTCGTTAATGTTTTGACAGCCGTTCGATTGTCACGGAGTTTCCCGTGGTCTAAGACAAATTGACAAAGGTCATGATACTGTTTCATATGGCCTATTATAGCACAGCAAGACTTGCTTCACGAAGATGCTATTTCTTGATGAGAGTGCGAAAAATAAAGCTTAATGACAGAAAAACTAAATAGCCACTTGCTGCGACATTCACTGCCGGCTCGGCAAAGAACACAAAGACGACAGCTATGGTTGAATACGCCAACCATAAATAACTTCTATCATTCTCAGGTGGATTCGCTTGATATAAAACTGAATAAAAACAACTAGTACAAAGCCACTTAAAATATCGGCATATGAACTAAATTGTAATGGTAAATTATTGTTGATGGCAATCACTGCCCAAAACACGCTCACACTCGCAGCTTCAGGAAACCATTGATTAAGTTTCATGTTGCCTCTCTCTTGTTAAATGTGCTTAACTATACTGTTTTGTATCACGTTCGATAAGCAAAATAAAAGGCGTGACTCACGCCTTTTATTTACATGAAGGAAATCTTTTCAACAACAATCTCAGGGTATTCAAAGTACTTCTCATCATCATAAACAAAGCGTTTCGTAGCTAGACGAGCTTTGACAGCGATGGTAGAGCCTTTTTTACAATACTGCACTGTGGATTCTGCCATCCCTTCCCATAAGGTGCAACGAAAGAAATCAGTTTCGTATTCCCCAGTTTCTTGGGATTTGAAGTTTCGTTGGACGGCAAGGGAAATGGTACTAACTTGTTTGCCGTCACTGGTTTGACGAATCTCAGGGTCTTTGGTTAATCGACCCACAAGCACACTTTGATTCAGCATACATCCTCCTAATTCAAATTCTCATCGCGATAAGTAACCTACTCTATCAAAGAGGCCATAAACAACAAAGAGCCCTTAGGAGGGCTCTTTAATGGTTGAATTAGTCTTTATTGTAAAGTTCTTTTTCGGATCATTAATGAACATGTGTGCTCTGAACAACTATCACAAATTCCGTTATTTAATGACCTTTTGAATGAAGCATGGACATCGTTTGTAAACTTGAATCAAAGAAGTCTTTCATTTGTGCTACTTCTTCAACAGAGATGGTCTTCAACTCATCCACGGCATGAAAGACATCACTGCCCAAGATTTGATAGGACGCAATTTCATGGGCCATGCTTTCTAAGGAGTGAAGACTGCGTAAAAAGGTACCTAGAATACGGCGTTTGACTCGCTCTATTTCATCGGGGTCAATCGCTTCGTTTATTACTGCATTGATTTCATCGACCAAGCGTTCGGGGTTTTTCGTATCGCCCCCCATCATGACCATTGCATACGCAGGATCAATCATTGCAAAGGCACTGAAGGAATCATTAATAACCCCTTCATCAATGAGTCGTTCATAAAAAGAACTCGATTGGCCAAACTGACATTCTAAATATAAATTCATCGCCAACTTTTGACGAATGACATTTGTGAGCCATGACATGGGTTGTTTATAGCCAATAAACAGTTTATCTTGAGCTTCCAAGTGTGAAATGACATGATACGACGTCTTGATGTCATGACTGTAGGTTGGCTGAGGCGGAATCGGAATATGCGGTAATGATTTCGATGTTTGGTGAGCTTCAATGGCTTGAATCATTTCTGCCGCATCCACAGGCCCGGCAATGACAAGATAGGTGTTAGCGGGTTGATAATACATCGCATGACACTCTTGAAGAAGCGGTAATGTAATTTCCTTGATGCTATCCACGGACCCGGCGATATCAATGCCTAAGGAATGATCGGGAAAAAGGTTTTCCATGGTTTGCCAAAAGATGACACTATCGGGAATGTCTTCATACATCGTAATTTCTTCGGTGATGATGCCGATCTCTTTTTCAACATTGGCTTCATCGATATCCAAGGATTGAACCATATCTAATAGCAGCAAAGTAGCTTCTGTAACATGATCGATACTGCGAAATAAATACGTTGTTTTATCAAAGGTAGTATAGGCATTGATGCTCGCCCCATATGCTTGAAACTTGGATGCATAATCGCCATCAGGCGCCATAAACATGTTGTGTTCTAAGAAGTGAGCAACCCCTGCAGGAAAGAACCCTCCACCCACCTTGGCTAAATGGTAACTTCCATAATTTAACGTTGCAGTAACATACGAACGAGTAAAATGTGGTTTTTCGATCACACTAATGTGTAACCCATTAGGTAAGACCGTTTGAACAACCACTTCATTGAATTGATTGATTAGTCGTTCCATTCGACCTCCTGGTCCGCTAACGCAAACACGGTATCTAAGCGTAGCGTTTTTGCTGCGGCAACAATCTCTTCTTTTGTGACTTGCTGTATCATCTCAATCGCATGGGTGACACTCAAGGGTCGTTGAAGTAAGGAATCAAAGCCAAGCTTAGCCGCAATCCCTCCCGGTGTATCAAAGACGGTTTTCACTTGTTGCGACCAAATCTTCTTATGGGCCGTTAATGATTCATCGGAGAATCCCCCATCAAGAATCGTTTGTAGTTGTTCTTGAATGGCGGCTAGTGCGTTAGGTATCGCTGATGCTTGAAGGCCAACGGTGACGGCTAATAAGCCTTTGGCAGGCTGATACTGGGAGTAGACCGAATAGGCTAGATGGCGTTCTTCTCGAATATTCATAAAGAGTAGCGAAGATTGATCGCCACCAAACAGTGAATCCAGTAATAGCATCGGATAATAAAGCGGTTCATCATAGCGAACGGACGTCGTATATGCGACATGAAACATCGCTTGCTTGCTGTGATGAAGGCGAGTTGAAAATTGAACTGGCTCATGACACACATCGACGCGGTCGACGACAGGAAGTGTATTACGTTCAAATTGAAATTGGTCGAGTGAAACTGGATAATCATTGGCAACGACAATGACTTGAGCAGGGCTTTGAAGGAGTTCTTGATAGGTGTCCCATAGACGCTCTGGGGTAATCGTAGCAAGATCAGCAGCTTCACCGTAGACATCAATACCGTACGGGTCATTATCAAATAATACTTCTTTAAATGCACGGTTAGAAACATAGGATTTGTCTTCAAATCGCGCTTCATAATCTTCCAAAAACAAGCGCTTTTCACGCTCTACAACCGCTGAATCAAACACGCCATTGATCGTTCGGGGTTGATACAAGACGTCATGCAAATATTGAAAAGCTACTTCTTCAATCGATTCGTCTAAATACTGTGTTTGTAAGTACTCCAAGCTAATTTGTACCATTCGAGTCGGTCCCTGACGAGTAACGCTAAAGCGAAGTCTGGTGTCATACAGCGCTTCAAATGCTTTGGTTAAGTCTCTACGAGTTGGGTGATTAATGGTTCCTGACGTTAAAATATCCGGTAAGATGGCATACGGCGTGGCATTATCTTTGGAAATCGTTGAAAAAAACCTGATCGCAATCAGATTTGTTTTAAATTGGTTGGTTTGAGCAAAAATGGAATGGTTGGTTTGGGTAATTTTCATCAATAAGTGTTGTTTGAAGTCTGACCTTTCATAATGGATACGCCACTCGACGTCCCTAATCGTGTTGCTCCAGCATCGATCATGGCTTTTGCATCTTCAAGAGAACGAACTCCACCTGACGCTTTGACTTGCATGGTACTGGGAATACTTTGTTTCATCAAGGACACATGGTCGACGGTTGCGCCACCGCTGCCAAATCCGGTGCTGGTTTTTACAAAGGTTGCGCCTGCTTTCGCTGCGGCATGACATGCAGTAACAATTTGATCGTTCGTTAAGTAGCAGGTTTCTAGGATGACTTTGACCAATCGACCTTGAGCGGCTTCAACCACCGCGTTAATTTCTCTTGTTAAGTAATCTTCATCTTGCTGCAAGGCATGGGCGATGGAGATGACCATATCTATCTCGTCAGCACCATCTTCAATGGCTTGCTTGGTTTCAGCAGCTTTCACCGAAATTTGATTTGCCCCTAATGGAAAACCAATAACCGTGCAAACTAAAACATCACTTCCTTGAAGTTGTTTTTTTGCGAAAGATACATAATGAGGTTGAATACAAACCGATTTAAAGTCATATTCCTTGGCTTCATCACAAAGAGCACTAATATCGCTAGGCAGTGCGATGGGCTTTAAATTGGTGTGATCAATATATTTATTCAATGCCTTGATTCCTCTCGTCCATCACGTTCACGAAATCAAACGGCTCAACTTCCAACTCACTGATCGCATGAGTTTTAAACCCGTCCACAAACTTCATTGCTTTTTTCAACGATGGTCCAGGTTTTAAGACTCTAGTGCCATCGACGAAATCAGGAAGTAAGGCAACAAAGCGGTGAATCTTATCAAAGATGATACTGGCCGGAATCAAGACCGGTAAGGTTGTCTCAGGATAGATGATTTCAACGTAATCGATATGTTTAGGAAACAAAGTTGGATTACCATATTCCCACGTCACACTCGTGACAAAGCGTTCTTGTTTGACGTGTCGATAAAATCGATACGTTGGGACATCGACCGTATTAGTGAAGTACAAACGAAGTCCTGGAACTTGAGTTTGATACTCCGAGATCTCAAAAATTGTTTTCGACGGTGCTAACAATTTTTCTCGCGCTCTGGTTAATTCATCAATCGAGACCAGTCGGTCACGATAATCCAACAAATTTTCAAACAAGTCTTTTTTATTAAATGCCGTAATATCTTTATTTAGCTCAAAATAGTAAAAAAGCCCAAAACGCTTCACCAAGCGTTCGACTTGATATAAGATATCATTGAGAAAATAATCACTCTGGATTAAATTGAATTCCACGAAGAAATTGAGATTCGTGTAGGCCGTGGAAAGGGTATATATCTCCTTGACAACATTGTGCTTCACAAAAGCAAATGTCGCTTTAATCTCTAACTCCGGATGCACATATTTAAATGCGATATACTTATCTTGTTGAGAATACTTAAAGATCGGTTCATCAAAGAACTCATAAATCCGTTTGATATTAATGGTGGATTTACGGTCCCGAAAAAAGTGGATGCGTAGATTCATAAATTGACCTCACTCTTGGCTCATTATAACACGAACAACCATACTTTATAGGTGCAAAACAACGATGAAACTAACCCAATTAGACGAGCTAACGACAAAAGCAAATGATGACTTTTATATCGTTGTCGCAAGTACCCAACAATGTAGCGTCTGCCAACATACGAAAGGCATGCTTACTCGAATGACGGAAAATACACTGCTTAGCTTTGATGAAATTGATATTGAAGAGGTCCCAGCGTTTCGCGGTGAACACTTGGTGTTTACAGTACCTACGGTTCTTATCTTCTCGCAAGGTAAAGAAATTTATCGTTCGAGTCGTTTTGTTGAATATGGTCAAATCGATAAGCTAATTCAGCGGTATTTAGAATAAATAAAAAGCAGAAAATACTGCTTTTTATTTTTTTTGGTTGTGCACTAGATAATCGTAAGCTCCTTGTGCACCAAGATACTGGCAGGTTATTGAAGCTACTTCAATTCCTTGCTTAATGGCTGTTATGATGTTTCGGTCCTTAAAATAGCTACTCGAAAAACCTGCAACGAAAGAATCCCCTGCTCCAGTGGTATCCACTACGTTTATTTTTTTTGCAGGAACAAGGATTTCGCGTGTTCCATCATGAAACATTGCACCTTGGTCTCCTAATGTTATAACAACACGGTTTGGATGAAGTGATACGATCTTCGATAATGATGTTGTTTTAAATATTAATCGTGCCTCATGTTCATTTGGAATCAAAATATCAACAAAACCCTGCCAGTCAGGAGATAATGCATTGGCGGGTGCTGGATTTAAGATGGTAGGTATGGATTCATTTCGAGCCCTTCGAAGAAACAGTTCAACTGCATCGAGATTGTTCTCGTGTTGAGTGACAACACCCGATAGATCATGATGCTGCTCAAAAAAACGATTAATATGGTCCAACGTAATACTTTGATTCGCCCCTGGAATGACCACAATGGAATTATCCAATTGTGTTAATTGTATAATTGCAATTCCACTTGGACTTGAGGAAATTGCAATATTGTCTATCGATATACCTTTCGATTGAAATGACTGCAATGAGAATTGCCCAAAACTATCGGTACCCAACGAACCTAGAAAGGCAACTTCATTACCTAGACTGTGAGCTATTACGGCTTGATTCGCCCCTTTTCCGCCAGGCAAAATATCATATGTGTCACCAAATACAGTTTCCCCTTGATTTGGAGGGGTATTTATTTGATAAACAATATCCGAATTAATACTTCCTAGTACACCAATTTTCATGATTTTTATCTCCTAAAAGTTCAAATACTACATTCACCTAATAAAACGACTGTTAACACAAACCGTGTAACCAACGTAATTTCAACATAAACAAGATGTAAATTCAATTAACATCGCCTCCTTGTAATGGCATCAGCGAACCTAGCTGGACCACTACTTTTTACATTGAACTATTTGATTGCTAATGATTTCATACACTTGATTTTAAATCGCGTAACATAAATTTATTGCGTCTATCAAAAACAACCATTTATCTGCGAATACCGTACAATAAATCGCGTTCAGATTTAGTTAAGAAACGATAATCGCCAGGTTTTAGATCACGATCAAGCTGTAAAGTAGCTATTTGGACCCGATGTAATCGTTGTACACTGAGACCTAAATACTTAATCATTCGTTTAATCTGATGGAAGCGTCCTTCATATAGCGTAATTTTATAGGTCGTATCCTCCACATAAGCAATTTCACACGGGAGTGTCATAGCACCATCCAACAGAATACCATGCTCTAACGTATGGATCTGCTCTTTTGTTAGTCGGTTGTCGGTGGTCACTAGATATACTTTGGGTCGTTTATTCTTAGGGGATAGTAATTGATGAGCAAGATAACCATCATTAGTTAATAGCAATAGCCCTGTTGAGTCCTTGTCCAATCGTCCGACAACATGAACTTGTAAGGGGATTTCATCATTCAATAGGTCATTCACAGTCGTTTGTTTCTTATCCTTGGATGCACTCAACACTCCGAACGGCTTATTCATCATAACGTAATAAAATTCTTCATAATGAACCGCTTCTTCATTCACATAGACTTTTTGGGTTGTTATTTCAACACTTGGGTCCATACACAAAACATCGTCAATAGTGACGATGCCTTTTTTTATGATCTTCTTCACTTGCATACGCGACCCGTATCCGGCATGTGCTAAATACTTATCTAATCTCATAGCACAACAGCACTAAAGGCATGAATCTCTTGAAGATGGATATTACGGGCTTCAATTTGATGGGAATATAACGCAGCGTCCAGTGGGCGAGCGATTTTACGATTCGATAAATTTACGACCAAGCGAACTTGATCCTCTAAGAAATCATACTGAAAGATTTTGAGACCTTGTTCGTCAAAAACACTCACATGTGAATCCGGATGTGTGAGAGCAGGATGCAACTTACGAAATTCGAGTAGACTTCTAACGAAGTCAGTATAAATCCGGTATCGGTCCGCTCGTGCCCAGTTTAGTGCATTAATATCATCGGGGGAGCAGTAACTATTTTCCACACCATCTTTTGTTCTAAAAAACTCCTGGCCGGCATGTAAAAAAGGAATGCCTGGCGCAAGAATGGTGAGCATTGTCATCAGTTGATGTTTTTCAAAGTCGCCCTTTAGAAAATCAAATAAGGTCTCGTTATCGTGACACTCCACGTAGTTTACAGACTGTTTGAGTGCCACGTAATGATTACGTTTCGCCAGCATATCATAGACCAATGAATGCTCGTTCAGATACCGTACTTGCTCACGGAATAGGTCATTAAAGTAGCCAATTCCTGGTGTTTCTCGGTGATGAACAATCGTTGCTAACTCATGCTGGCTTGCTAACGTATCAAACATTTGCCATCCTTCCCCGTAAAGTAAAAGGGTAGGATCCAACTCATCTAAGCGACGGCGCAGTAAGTTCATGGTGGTTTGATCGATCAGGCCCATCAAATCAAAGCGGAACCCATCAATACCAAAGGTTTCAACGAATCGAACACAACTATCAATGATATAGCGTCGTGTCATCATGCGGCGTGATTCAATGTCGTTGCCACAAAACGATCCATTGGAAAAGCGGGTATCTTGGTGGCGAAAGAAATACCCTGGAATGATTTGATCCCACATAAACTGATCTTTGATAAATGTATGATTAAAAACTACATCCATCACGACACGTAACCCGTGGTTATGAATCGCTTTGACCATTCGTTTAAACTCGGTTAATTTAGACACAGCATTCGGATTCGTCGCAAAAGAGCCTTCTACGGTATTGTGTTGAACCGGGTCATATCCCCAGTTATAAAACAGCGGGTCTTCATCCCACACACTGCCAAAGTCATAAACTGGCATCAATTGGATATGTGTGACATGTAAGTCGCGGATGTATCGTAAGTCATAGGCCGTTTGTTCCTCAAAGGCTAAATACTTGCCTTTATGAAGCTGCGCACCTTTCATGCTAAAATCTCGTACAGATAACTCATAAATCACACACTCCGTGGTGTGTTGTTTTTTTTCAGGGATATCTCGGTAATCATCAACATCAAGAATGGTCGAATCAATAACCATCGAGCGAGTTGAATTTTGCGTATTCATCCATGCATAAGGATCAATCGCTTCGGTCCAGGCTCCCTCGACTTCAATCACATAGGTATACTCGGTATTCGCAAGGTCTTGTTTAATCGTCGTGCTCCAAACGCCTTTGTCGCCTCGTTCAAGCGGCACTATTGATTGCGGTGTTTGAAATAATCGTAAGGCGACCGCTGTTGCTGTTGGCGCCCACAAACGAAAGTCTGTTTGACGCTTCGAATATTCGGGTCCTAGGGGGCCATCATAATCAAACAGCTCGCTAAATTCATCCGTGTCGTACCACAATAAATGTGAAATCGGAACATCATATCCATTATTGACTTTAAGACGAACCGGGACCCCTGCTTGGTAGTTGATATGATAGTAGTAATAGTTACCTTCTTGACGAACAGGTTCTAAGGCCATAACCCCCTCTGGGGTTAGTAAACTCGCTTGAAAAATAACGCCTTGATGGAAGTCGTCGGTGGCAGTAATCCGAATGAGTGTGGAGTTAATTATATGAGCGTAGGCCATGTTTTCCTCAAAAGTATTATAACAAAGAAAAACGCCACAATGTATGTGACGTTATTGAATGCTATTAATGATTAATTGATTGACTTGTTCGGCAAAGCGTTTCGGTTCATCGACTTTTAAATCATCAAGAATTTGCGCTTGCGTTAATAATAGTACTGCATAATTTTTTATACTTAATGGGTCGTTGGCATATGCTTTTTCTAACGATTCAAATAACGGATGTTTTGCATTAAGCTCTAAAATACGTTTGGCTTTCGCACCGCCGCCATTCGGCATTTGTGCGAGTACCTTCTCCATTTCAAAACTCATTCCTTCCTCGCTGACTAAGCACAAAGGGGAATCGGTTAAGCGTTTGGAGATAATGACTTCATCAACAAAACTCCCTAGTTCATCTTTGATTGCCGTGAGTAAATTCACGCTGCGCTCTTTAACTTGATCTAGTTCTTTCTTCTCTTTATCATCGAGTAAATCTAAATCCGAATGATTGACACTTTTGAAATCAAATCCCGCATACTCTCGTACCATCTGAATCATAAATTCATCGACTTCTTGGGTAAAGAGTAAAACTTCATATTCTTTTTTCTTTAGTGCATCCATCTGCGGGAGTGAGAGGATTTGATCTTTATTGGTGCCGGTCGCGTAGAAGATATGTTTTTGACCTTCTTTCATCCCATCAATATAGTTCTTAAACGTAATGGCATCACGCGTTGTGGAATCAAATAGCAAGAGGTCTTGTAAGAGCTCTTTTTTTGCGCCAAACATCTCATAAACACCGTACTTAATATACAGACCGTATTCCTTCCAGAATTCCAAGTACTTGTCTTTGTCGGATTCGATCAGCTTTTCCAATTCTTTTTTCAGTTTCGATTCCAAGTTCTCCCCAATTTGGGTTAAGACTTTACTTTCTTGGATGGTCTCACGAGAAATGTTTAAGTCTAAATCCGCACTGTCGACAATTCCTTTGACGAACAACATCCATTCTGAGACGAGTTCTTTGGCTTTGTCTTTAACAAAAATTCCCTTGGAATACAGTTGGAGTCCTTTTTCATAACTCTTATTTTGAATATCGAAAGGTGCCTTTTTCGGAACAAATAGCATCGCGTTATAGGTCAGACGCCCTTCAGCTTTTGTATGAATCGTAATCAGTGGTTCTTCAAACTCCATAAACTTGTGTTTGTAGAACTCATTGATGTTTTCATCCGTTAACTCTTTTTTCCCTTTTTTCCAAATCGGAATCATCGAGTTGACGGTCTCCCACTCTTTCTTATCCTTCTTCATCTTGACTGGATAACGAATGTAGTCGGAATACTGCTTGATCAGATTACGAAGTTTATAGTCCGCAAGAAAAGTTGAATACTCATAATCACCGTCTTCACGTAAATAAAGCACAATCAACGTTCCATCAACGGATTTATTTGATTCGGCGACATTGTATGTGTCCGTACCGTCTGAGCTCCACTTAAAGGTTTGATCGCTATCAAATTTGCGAGAATACACTTCAACTTTGTCGGAAACCATAAAGGCGGAATAAAACCCCACTCCAAATTGTCCAATGGATTCCACTTTTTTCGCTTGGGCTAAAAATTCTTTGGTTCCAGAACGAGCAATGGTACCGAGGTTTTCACTTAAATCATCATAGTTCATCCCAATCCCATTGTCAGAAATGGTAATGGTTTTCTTCTTTTCATCAAACTCAATCTTAATTTCATAGTCACGGGCTTCGGCTTCCCCTTTTAGATGAGCGTAGTGATGTTTATCAATCGCATCGGACGCATTAGATATCAATTCTCTAAGGAAGATTTCTTTGTTGGTATAAATACTATGAATCATAAGATTTAGTAATTGTTGGGACTCTGTCTTAAATTTCTTTTTCATCATTTATCTCCTTTATGTACAATCTATATTAGCACTCTAATTATACGAGTGCTAGAAATCCACATTAAGTGTAATCAACATCCATGAATGTGTCAAGATTTTTGAGTTCTTATTCCATAGAAAAAGTCGTCCGTAGACGACTTTTTGTTCATACGAAATCGATGTCCTATTTTTTTTGTGTCAGTAGCTTAATTAATTCGGATTTACGCATCTTAGAATAATTCTTAATTCCTTGTTGACGGGCTTGTTCTTTGATGTCAATTGCGGAGGCTGAATTGAGTAAAATCAATTGCTCACGGTTAAGATCTTCATACCCTTTATTAAAATTATCTTTTGCGAATTGTTTTAATTCTTCAATTGTTAAGACGGTTAAATCAATGTTATGTCCAGTGGATAAGTCAACGACATAGATCGGTTCATTAAAGCTTACTTTTTTCGCTTTCGCTTTAGGTTTGTCTTTGGCTTTTGCCTTTGGTTTAGATGGAGCTTCTTTTTTTGTTTTTTTCTCTGGCGCGTTCGCTGGTGCTGACGTTAACAGCTTCGCCCATTTTTCAACATCTTTCATGGCGTTACGAGCGATTGGTCCTTCGGTTCCAGTCACATAGACTCCGAGCGAGCTGATCATTTGCTTCGCTTTCGTATTACGAACCAATATTTCCATGGTATCCGAGGCAAATTTAAAGATTTTTTCCATGGGACCCATTAACCAATGGCCTTCGGCATCCAGACGGGTATCAAAAAAGGCAACATTCACTGAGATGGTCTTTAGTTCTCGAACAAACGCAGTAATAGCAGGCGTTGGATTATAGTAACGGGTAGGGGAACCCACCACAATCAAGTCATATTTTTCAATGTTAAGGTTTTGAGCTTCACTAACATGTACTAGTTTCGTTTTTTGGCTCTTTGACAAGATTTCATACATCCTATTCGCCACTTTTTCTGTGTTCCCAAAGAACGAATCATAGACAATTAAAGTATTCATACGACCTCCAGATGCCTTATTATACCTTGAAACACAGCAATGATAAAGAATATACAAAAAAAGACCCGAAGGTCTTTCATTTTTTGGTACCAGTGGTCGGACTCGAACCGACACGGGTGTAACCCCACTGGATTTTGAGTCCAGCGCGTCTACCAATTCCGCCACACTGGCCTATTGTTCAGAATGTGCATCAATATCAATACGAATGCGTTTACCGTTCTTTGCGGCTCCTGCATAGGCTATGGTTCGAACGGCGTTTGCAACGCGTCCACCTTTGCCGATGACACGACCTAAGTCTTGGGGATCAACCAATACTTGATACGTCAGAAAATTATCTTCTTCACTTACCGTCATGACTTGTAAGCGCTCGGGAAATAAGATGAGGGGTAAGAATAATTGTTTGATTAGTTGTTCAAATTGTTCCATGAGAGCCCCCTACAGGTTGCGCTTCGACTCATGGTATTTTTGCATGATCCCTTGTTTAGATAATAATGAGCGTACGGTATCGGTTGGTTTAGCTCCTTGCGATAACCATGTTAATGCTTTGGCTTCATCCACCTTAATTACTGCTGGGTCTTGTAATGAATCATAGGTTCCAATCACTTCAATAAAGCGACCATCACGGGATTTACGAGAATCTGCAGCAACAATACGGTAGAATGGTTTTTGCTTGGAGCCAAAACGTTGTAGACGTAATTTAACAGCCATAATTTCCTCCTTGTTTGCTTAGATACTATATCAACATAAAAAAAACCTGTCAAGGTAATTTACTTCACAGGTTCAAATTCATCAAAATAGATTCCTTCATGAGGCAACTTCGAGGGATCAACCCCTGTGACGCCTTGAAGTTTCTCGATTTGCGATTTAAAGCCCTCAAATCGTTTTTTATCACAGTAGGCCACCAGGTACTTTTGCTTTTCGGAGACATAAGTAATATGAACGATTGAACGGATGTCTTTGAGTGCCTTATTGTTATTAAAATACACAAAGAATTGTTGGCGTTCTACCATATGGTTTCCTCTTCTTGTAACGCTAAATATATTGTATCAAACTGTTGATTAAATTGTTCTTTGTCAAGCAGATATTGTGTCAGTCCCGTAACACGAAGATACGTATAAATGATTACCACTTCCACCAACAACAAAATACTACTAACCGCGATTACACGTAGGCCAGTCGCTAATGGGTCAAGTAATGGAGGTAATACGATGCCAAGGACCACAACGATGGATCCACTTAACACAACCATACCGACGATTTTAAGCAACTGCATTAAATGAGGTTTACCCTCCATCTCATACTCCTTAAACGCCCACACATACGCAATGATATACAAATAAAGTAGAGTGATAAGCGCACTGAGTACCATTCCAATATAGCCAAAGTACACCGCATAATAAACACTACCACCAATTAGTAATAGGATCGCTGT
>CBFHOU010000002.1:49493-54435 GCA_965657695.1 Bacillota bacterium
AGGCTAATCATACTACTTACGATAATAGAAAACCGGCGAATCATGTGTGCTAAGTACGCATGAATCCCAAGGAAATAGCCGACAATCACGCTTAGAATCATCGATCGATAATCCATCTCAATAACCATCGGTGCAATGACCCCGAGCAAGGCCATCACAACAATGACCACAACTCCCTCAACAAGAGCACCTCGTTCTATCCATAAGGTCACTTCATTGCGTAAGCGAGATTGATTATTGGATGCTTCGGCTTCATAAAGGACGGCTGGGCTTGGTGTAATCCAATGAAAAAGTAGACGAACAATGCTGGCCGTAATTACAATGACCATTAGTGATTGAAAGATGGTGGTTGGTACGGATTGATCCACCATTATCAGTAGAAGAGGAATCAAGTACAGCAGCATGATGGCAACGAACTGAACTAGAATCATAGGCAACAGGCTTAACGCTTGTAGCGACAACATCTTTCCAAGCTGAACGAATGACTCCTGGTGTCCTGAATCTTCATATTGCCGGCGATAGGTCAGTTCTTTTACATATTGCAACCGTATAGTTATGACCATCATCATTAGGACCACTTGCATGATGGCCAGAACAGGTGCAATTAGCAGCAAATCCATGTCATTCATGAGTAAAAATAGCAGAAATCCTATGACCAAAAAGCTCGATAACCGACGAATCAATGCCATTGTTTTTAAATCGTCACTTGCCTCGGGTTCTAAATATAATTGAAGTAATCTTGTCAAACTTGGAATGATGAGAATCACTAGGTAAGAAAGACTCGTTATCAAGGATAACTCTTCACTACGAAGCCGACTCATCGTCCAAATCAATAACGCAGCAATGATCACGACATCGAAGAACAAAATCGAACTCAACGCCCCAAGACGATGAATGACCGCAAAATGCCCGAGAGATCGGTAATACCGAATCAAGGGAGTAACCGTTAGCCGGATGGACTGTGCAAGAACGTGTGCTACTGCGACAACTACCACGAGTTCAAGAATAACTTCAATGGACGCTTCAAGTCGAAGGAAAAACAACGCCAAAAAAATACTCAGCAGATGAAATCCTAAAACTAATAGCGTTTGGTAGCGCAACAAGGCTTCTTTCATATGACATATTGTATCAAGCGATGTTACTTGCGACAATGATAGCTTCATAGCGTATAATAAAGCGTATGATTCCTGTTAGCATAATTAAAGAAGGCCACCCCACACTACGTCAGGTGGCACAACCCGTCCCATTGCCATTAACCACAGAGGATGCTGCCATTCTCAAGGACATGATGGGGCACCTAAAAATGTCTCAAATTCCGCAAATGTCGGACCGTTTTCATTTACGTCCAGGGATTGGACTTGCTGCCCCTCAAATCAACATATCAAAACGCTTATTTGTCATTCACTTTACCGACATGGATGACACGCATCATGAGTTTTGTTTCGTCAATCCAGAAATTATTGACCCAAGTCCAGAGATGGTTTACTTACCGTTTGGGGAAGGGTGCTTATCTGTTGATCGGCCGGTCGATGGACTTGTCATGCGACACAAAGAATTGCAAGTAAAAACAGTCCTGTATGAGCCCGCGACTGAATCAGCACGCCATGTGAAGATGGTGATTCGAGGATATCTTGCGATTGTCTTCCAACATGAACTCGACCATCTTAATGGGGTCATGTTCTTTGACCGCGTCGTGGATACCCCTGTGGATGGGGCTGCTCCGTTGTATGAGATCACAGACATAGAGGATGAATAAAAGGGTGCGAATTCGCACCCTTATTTTATGAGTTGAAGTTTTTTTGCCATGTCGTAGATGCCATCTTCATCATGACGCTTGGCAATCAAATTAGCGACGGCTTTGACCGCTTGTGTAGCATTCCCCATCGCAACGCCAATGTTCACATGTCGCAGCATCTCGATGTCATTTTCAGCATCACCAAAAGCTATGGTTAAGTGTGGTTCATCGAGCAGTGCCTGGATGTGACGAATGCCCATCGCTTTGGATGCCTCTCTTGGAATAATATCAGCCCCGTGGACATTCCATGCGATGACGCGAAAGTTAGGATGACGCTCTTGAATGAGTTGTAGTTCAGGATGTTCACCAAAACAAAACAACTGCTGAACATCTGGTACATCGCGAATATTACCCACTGGAGGGATGGCAAAGTCAACGCTATGAAAGTCAGCCGCAATGGTATCGTCGATGTAATTAATCCACTGACTGGTTGCCGCAAACACACCGTATGTAAGATTGAGTTCATCAAGTGTATTGAGCACATGATGGGCTTCGTCTTGATTCACAATTCGTTGGTCAATAATTTGACCTTGAAATTCCGTATACAACCCATTGAGCAAGACGTATCCATCAAAATAGTCATTCACATTGGGAAACGGGGTTAAATTATATTTCGTTCGACCCGTGGCCAATACGGTATAAACATTCGGGTCGTTCTTCAGTTCTTCTAAGACCTGCATTGTTGATTCGGGAATCCGGTGGTTCGCATGATCATATAACGTTCCATCAAAGTCAAAAAAGATGAGTTTTTTCATATTATCTTGCACTATTGTAGCATTTTAGGTATATTGTAGTGACTTATTTAACGATTCGATTATAGACGGAGCATTACATGAACTTAAAACCCAACGAACTTGGGATTTATGCCCTTGGGGGACTGCTTGAGGTCGGAAAGAACGCGTATGCGCTAGAGTATCAGGATGAAATCATCTTGATCGACTTTGGCTCGCTTTTTCCTGATTCAAGCTTACTCGGCATCGATCTTATTATTCCAGATCTTGATTATTTACACAGCAAACAAGACAATATTGTTGGCCTCTTTGTGACCCATGGTCACTTGGACCACATCGGCGCGATACCGATGTTGCTGGACCGGGTCAACATTCCTATCATTTATACGACCGGGATTGCCAAAGGATTAATTGAAAAAAACATCCCTGGTAATAAACGTAAACTTCTTCGAGATTTTTCTGAAGACGAACATATCAAATCAAAATTTTTTGATGTGACTTTTTACCGAACTAATCACTCGATTCCCGATGCTTTTGGGTTAATTATCAATACACCCAATGGAACCGTTGTCCATACCGGAGACTTTAAGGTGGATTTAACCCCCATTGGTGAAAAATCAAATTTTGCGAAAATGAGTCAAGCTGGCGAAAATGGAGTGATCTGCATGTTATCGGACTCCACCAACTCGATGGTTTCAGGATTTACGACCTCAGAATCTAAAATTGGTGCTTCGATTGATTCAATGTTTCAGAATATTGATGGACGAATCATCATTGCATCCTTTGCTTCCAACCTTCACCGCGTCAAACAAATCATTGAAGTGTCGATTCGAAACAATCGAAAAATTGCAATTACGGGACGCAGTATGGAAAACAACATTAAGGTGGGTCGCGAGTTAGGCTACATTAACGCGCAAGACGAACATTTTATTGAACTGTCTACCATAAAAAAATATCCTGGAAACGAAGTCACAGTCATCACAACAGGTAGCCAAGGCGAACCCATGGCAGGACTGTCTCGTTTGGCGACAGGACAACATAAAGCCTTTCAAATTGAACCAGGAGATACCGTAATCTTCTCCTCTTCACCGATTCCTGGCAATGAGTATCAAGTCAATGAAATCGTCAACAAGCTCTATCAAGCAGGCGCACATATTATTGAGCACTCACCGTTGATGGATACCCATACCTCAGGCCACGGAGGTCAAGGGGACCAACAACTACTCCTTAGCTTATTTAAGCCCAAACACTTTATGCCGATTCACGGAGAATACCGAATGCTCATCGAACATAAAAAGAGCGCCATGGAATTGGGGATTCCTGAGTCTAACATCCATGTTCTTTCCAATGGTGATGTTCTTGCAATTATGGAAGATGGCCACGTTCGAATGGCAGGCAAAATTCCTGTGGAAGCGGTGTACGTTCGTGGTGGATCGACCACAGAACTCAGTAATGCCGTCCTTCGCCAACGTAAAAACATTGCAGAAAACGGGATTGTGACTATAATTATTACTTTAGATAAGTTGAAAAATAAAATGCTTGTTCCCCCTGTCTTCTCCTCCCGGGGATATGTATATTTAAGGGATAACAAAGAAGTCACAAAAAAAATCGTCACAATTGCTGAGCATGTGACGAACGATTACTTAAAACACCAAAATTACAAGGAAGAGGAACTTAAGCAACTCTTGCTAGACCAAGTCACCCAAATCACCTATGAGCTAACAGAACGTTCCCCTGTGGTGGTACCGGTAATTATGGAAACTCTTTAACATCACTTCGGTGATGTTTTTATTTGTCCCAGGAATTGATTTGTAATGTACCTCGTCATCAATGCATCTTCATAGGCATCATGACGCTGCATATCCGCTACATAGCCATATTCCATCGCACAGGTTAATAAGCCAATATCATTTTTTTGATTGCGGTATGTTTTGATCAGTTTCATCACATCAACAAATTGATGGCGTTTGGTTAGTGAAGGTCGTTGTAATAATTTATAAAAGACATCCAAACTTAAAAAATCATTGCGACCCCACACATAGATTTGTGGACGGTAGGTTTGAAGGAGTGTATTAAACGTCTCATAAAAATCCCCCGCGCTCATCGCTCCCTCTAACACATCATCGGATACCCCTAAAAACTGACGGGTTCGATCGGTTAGTTGTTTGGTTGTTTGCGGTTTGATATAACGGTTAAATTCAACAACCACTTTCCCATGCGCTTCGAGCACCATCCCTGCCTGAATGATTTCTTGGGTAAAGACCTTTCCTTTTTCAAATGGCTGCATTGACAATTCTAAGTCTAAAAATAGTTTTGTTTTATGAGAGGCAATGGTGGAAACAATCTGTTGGTTAATCACTGTCGCATCGTAAAACACTTTCGGTTTACGATAGCGTAACCCCAAAATCTTAATAAA
>CBFHOU010000003.1:0-5560 GCA_965657695.1 Bacillota bacterium
TTCCCCTGTCTCTTGCGTGACAGAGATGTCATCGGCGGTGACGCCTTCGATATCAACATTGGCACTCGTGACACGAATGGTCACGACCCCCAAAAAGAGTTGTTCCGGAAGGGAAATGGTATAACTAGCATCGTAAGTGCGAAAGAACCCCTCATCAATCACTTCAGATGTCGTGGTGATAAATAATGTCTTATTCGATTCGTTGTAGGCGTATCGGTATCCATCTTGGAGGTTAAAATCACGGGTAATAGTCATTTGCGATGTTGGGTTGGTGATCAGACGCACATCGGCATTTCCAATTTGAATCACCACATTGTGAATCTCATCGGATTCAATCAATGGTTGTAAGTCTTCGGTAATAATTTGGGTGATTTCTGGTTGAACACCAAAAATGTCACCCACTTGGGTCCCTGTGTTAAGCAAGAATAAAAATGACACACTAACAAGTGTTAGTCCTATCATTCCCAAATTAATAAAGATATTGCGTCCAAGTTTGACTTGACGCATCCATGCAAACAAACTTAAATTTTTTAATAGCCGAGTCGTGGTTCGATTTTGTGGTGTTAAGATTCTAAAATTTAAAATTAAGATGTTTTTAATCAATAATACCCCAAGTTCAGCAAGCCCAATCGCGAACAGTAATAGTAAGGAGTAGGCACCTATTGCTAAAATGACAACCAAAACGGCATCTTGAATAACCAAACCTGGAAGCGCCGTAATGACAAACGGAAAGGTAATAAAGGAGGCAAATCCAGTCAACACCAAGAAAATCATTAACGGAATCATCCAAGAAGCGATAAACAGGTCAAACGCTAAGACAAGTAAGACTTGGCTAATGTTTAATTTCGCTCCACGAGCACTCGTCCAGACGCTGTCTTTAATTCCATAAGACTCATAAATACGTTTCGCTAACTGACGAGGGGTCCCAAGTTCAGCAATGACCTCTTCATCCGTTTTGTTTTCATATCGGGAGGCATCACGAAAACGTGCTAGGTAGTGATCTAGCACTTCTTCTGCGATTACAACATCGAGGAGTTCAATTTCTTGTTCGAGTTCGAGTAAATACTCTTTTTGTGTCATAAGACAGGCCTCAGTTGGATTTTAATCCACGGAGCAATTCTTCGATTCGGTTTCCTTGTTCCAAGGAATGATCATATTCAAAAAGTAAATCAGGGATTTTTCGCAGGGGAACGTGCGTTGCGATTTCACGCTTAATAAATCCTTTAGCACGCTCTAAGGCTTGAGCCACTTTTTGTTTCTTTGGCTCTTTGCCCATCACGGTATAGTAAATGGTGGCATAGGATAAATCTTTGGTCACTTTACACCCTGTCACCGTGACACCGGTAATGGCTTTGTCTTTAATTTGCGTCGTTAAGGTAACAGATACGACTTCAAAGATATCTTTTTCTTTGCTTTCAATTCGGCTCATGCTTCTTCCTCTACATCACGGAAGCCTTCAATAATATCGCCAACTTTAATATCATTAAACCCGTCTAGCGTGATTCCACATTCATACCCACGGTTCACTTCTTTGGCATCGTCTTTAAATCGTTTTAACGATGACATTTTACCCGTAAAGATAACAACACCATCGCGAATCAGACGGATTTGTGTATGAGAAATCATCGAACCATCCGTGACGTAACATCCCGCAATGGTCCCGACCTTACTTGCTTTAAATAAGTCTCGGACTTCAGCTTGGCCGGTTATTTGTTCGACAAAGACTGGCGCCAGCATTCCTGTCATCGCATCTTCTAGTTCTTCGATGACTTTATAGATGATATTGTGTAAGCGAATATCAATATTTTGTTCTTGCGCTAAATTACGAACCGCAGCAGTTGGACGTACATTAAATCCGATAATGATGGCGCCACTTGCTTGAGCTAATGAAATATCGGTTTCGGTGATCGTCCCGACCCCACTACGAACAATGTCCAAGGTTACACTAGGGACATTAATTTGTAAGATGGCCCCTTTCAAGGCTTCAACACTACCTTGTACATCGCCTTTTATAATTAGCGGAAGCGTATGATGTTCGCCTTGTTGCATCCCATCAAATAAGTTTTCCAAACGAGCTGCTTGAGAGGTCGTTTTTTCTTCTTTCCAAACTTGGAAAGCACGAGCCTCTGCTACTTGGCGCGCTTCTTT
Organism: Bacillota bacterium; assembly: GCA_965657695.1. Taxonomy (GTDB): domain Bacteria; phylum Bacillota_I; class Bacilli_A; order MAG-NZ; family MAG-NZ; genus M30B81. The sequence goes on from CBFHOU010000003.1 coordinate 2,149, forward strand.
TTCATCCGTAAAGACCATAAAACGGTCTCCCGCGTTAGGTACATCACTAATTCCGGCAATTTCGACCGGCTTGGACGGTCCGGCTTCTTTAATCGAACGACCTTGGTCATCTTTCATTAATCGAATCCGACCATAGGTGTTCCCGACCACAATAATATCGCGGATACGGATTGTTCCGTTTTGGACGAGTAGGGTCGCAACGGGTCCCGTCGTTTTATCGAGTTTTGCTTCCACAACAGCCCCAACGCCTAAACGGTTTGGGTTGGCTTTGTATTCTTCAAGTTCAGCAACAAGTTGAATGGTATCAAGTAAATCGTCAATGCCCATTCGATTGAGTGCGCTGACTTCCACATATAAGGTGGACCCACCCCATTCTTCGGGAGCAAGATCCATTTCTGCGAGTTCCGTTTTGACTCGGTCCGGATTGGCCGAAGGCTTATCCATTTTATTGACGGCAACAATGATTGTCACGCCGGCTGCTTTCGCATGGTCGACCGCTTCTTTCGTTTGTGGCATTACACCATCATCTGCCGCAACCACCAAGATAACAATATCCGTGATGCTCGCTCCACGAGCTCGCATTTCCGTAAAGGCCGCGTGGCCCGGGGTATCTAAGAATGTGATTTTTTGTCCGTTTTGTTCAACTTGATAGGCACCAATATGCTGTGTAATCCCCCCAAATTCACCATCCACCACTTTGGTTTGACGGATCGCATCTAGTAAGGTTGTTTTCCCGTGGTCAACGTGACCCATGATGGTCACAACAGCAGGGCGTAATTGTAAGTCTTTGGGATCATCGATAATTTCAAATTCATCGTAACGATTCACATCCGTGACGACTTCATCGACCACCGTCACATCAAAATCCACCATCACGAGTTCAATGGTGTCTTGTTCAACAGATTGATTTTGGGAGGCCATCACTCCTAAGCCCATAAGCTTTTTAATGATGTCCGCGCTTTTAATGCCCGTCGCCTCTGCCACCTCTGCAATGCTCATTCCAGGTTTGAAATATAATGTCTTTCCGGAATCATCTTTGCTTTGGGGAGTATTGACCACGCGGGTTTCGGTTTGTTTTTTAGCCATGTTGGTCCTCCTTTAGGATCAAGTGAATAAAGCCAGGGTCTTTCAGTCCAATCACCACCGTATTGTTGGTACCAATCGCTTGCGAGAGTTCTTCTCGGGTTAACGATTGAAGAATGGGAATCTGATAATGAAAGGCTTTTTGTTCCACTTTACGTTTTGTTGCTACACCGACATCACTAGCAAGGATAAGAAGTTTTACGTCTGTTATGGCTTCGTAAACTCGCATTTCTCCAATGTATAGAGCTCTTGCTTTACGGGCTAAGCCCAAAGTGCCGGTTAGGTTTTTCATATATGTTTAATTAGTTCCTCATAGATTGAGTCCGGAACGGACTGGCCGAACGTTTTATCTAGTGTTTTCGCTTTTTGAGCCTTGGCAATGACTGCTTTATTCTTTTGGACGTACGCCCCTCGACCGTTGACTTTTCCCGTTTCATCAATGAGAAAAGTTCCTTCGGTGGTACGAACAATCCGCAGCAATTCTTTTTTATCAAAGCGTTCGCCCGTCACAACACAGCGACGTAGTGGTACTTTACGTGGTTTCACGCACGAATTACTCGCTCGAAGTGGCGGTCTTCTTTAATCGCATCCGTTAAACTCATGATATCGATTTTCCATCCAGTTGCTTGAACGGCCAAACGAACATTTTGGCCTTTTTTTCCAATCGCTAGTGATAAATACTCATCATCCACAATCGCTAAGGCTTCTTTTTCTTTCGGTTGTAAAATCATCCCTACGGTAATTGCAGGCTGCAATGCATTCGCAATCAAATACTTAGGATCATCATGCCAGGCAAAGACATCCATCTTTTCCCCGCCTAATTGACGAATAATTTCTTTAATGCGATGTCCCCCTTGGCCTAAACAAGCACCAATTGGGTCCACGTTATCATTAAAGCTGGCAACGGCAATTTTACTGCGCTCTCCTGCATCTCGGGCAAGACCCATGATTTCAACCGTTCCGTCCATGACCTCGGGAATGACATCTTCAAAGGCACGACGAACCATGTTTTTATCCTTACGAGACACAAACACTTTAGGTCGCTTTTTCTCTTGTTGTAATTCGACTTTTGTGACATATACTTTGATTCGGTCACCAATCGACAAGCGGTCATTGGGTAAAAGTTCTGACACGGGGATGTTGGTAGATGTGTTCTTTTCCATGTTTAGGGTTAAGAACTGATCGTTCATTGCAACAACCGTACCAGTAACAATCTCATTTTCTTTATCGCGGAAGTAGTTGTATGCCAATTCCTTTTCGTAATCGCGAAGGCCTTGGTTTAAAATTTGTTTGGTTTGGGAAGCAGCCAAACGTCCAAAATCTTTAGGCGTTATTTCAATTTGAATAACATCTCCTTCTTTGGTTGTTTTCTTTAATTCTTTGGCCTCTTTCAGCAGGATGTACTCCGCTTCAATCGCTTCTTCTGGATACTTCTTCACCACTGTTTTATTGGCCAGAAGTAAAATTTTGTTTTTATCCTTTTGGAATTCAACTGTCACATTTTCCGCTTTGTCATATTGCTTTTTATACGCACTCTCTAACCCCTTGCGAAAAATTTCGAGTAAACGATCCTCGGGAATCTCACGTTCAATAGCTAGATACTTTAATGCTTCAAAAAATTGTTTGCTGACCATGTTATCTCCTACATTCTTATCGCCAAACGGATGGTGGCCACACTTCGTTTGGGAATCTCTTTCAGTTCATTGGTAAAGACAAGGTAATGCTCATCCGACACTGCTTGTAAGGTGCCTTCAATCACCATTTGTTTTTCAAAAGCTTCGAGGAAGGTAAGTTTGACATACCTGCCAATTGCTCGTTGTAGATCCAAATCGGTGTCTAACACCCGTTCTGCTCCTGGACTAGCAACTTCTAAGGAGTATTCTCCAGGTAAAATATCTTCGGGCAAAATGGTTTGTAATTCTTGATTAATGCTGACACATTGATCAATGGTTATCCCAGCAGGGCTATCCGCAAGGATTCGTAAGATGGTACGTTTTCCCATCTTTGCTGTTTCCACTGCCACAATGTAACAACCATGTCGTTCAGCGACATTTTCCATTTGTGGTTTATATTGGTCCATCAACACTCCCATAAATAAAGGAGTGGTTGGCCACTCCTGTTTTTACATCTTTTGCAACGATATTATAACCCCAAAATAAGCCAAAAGTCAACGTGTTAGCTGATACATTAGGATCGAACCTGCGACGGCTGCATTCAACGATTCAACCCCTGTGGTTGGGATCGTCATATCGAGGCCCGGGACATCAAAGGTAATCCCAGCTGATTCGTGACCAATCACTAAGATAAATGGCTCGGATACGGGTGTAGC
>CBFHOU010000003.1:5660-15300 GCA_965657695.1 Bacillota bacterium
ATGCTTCCTTTTAAAGTTGCTTTAATCACTTGATGATCAGGGTTTCGTTTACTAATCGTACGAACGTCACCACCTAGAAACTCAATATGAAAGACGGCACCAGCACTGGAACGAACAACTTTAGGGTTAAAGACATCCACACCAGACGCCACGGCCACACGGTCGATCCCGAAGGCGAGTGCCGATCGCAGTAATGCGCCAATGTTTCCCGGGTCTGAGGGATAAAGGACTAAAATGTGTTTGCCTTGGCCCCGGACATCTTGCGGTCGACATACCCCCATGATGTATTGCGGTGTATCCGTGGTTGATAGCTTTTCGATAATGTGGCTGGCGACTAAGATTGTATTCTCATAGGGTGTTTCTTCCGTCGATAAGACGGATTGTAACCATCCTGCTTGGTGGGCTTCTTCCACAAGATGAGGTCCTTCCACCAAGAACAAACTGGCTTGTTTACGATATTTGGATTGATGCAAGCGCATCAAATCCTTGATCATTTGATTTTGTAAAGACGAAATCATAGCAGAACCTCCTCAAGCATTATACAATATACCAAAGGTGGTTTTATGTTTATTAAGCAAGAGATTCCAACCAATAAGCAAGAAGCGTATTCATTACTCCTTGCGCAAGCGTCCCTTATTTTAGAGGACGGGGTTCCATGGTATACCAATGCTGCCAATTTAGCGTCGCTCATTAGTATTTACATTGAAGATCTTAATTGGGTCGGTCTGTATGTGATGAACCAAGGGAAACTGGTTCTAGGTCCGTTTCAAGGACTCCCTGGTTGTACCCTCATTGAAGTTGGCAAAGGGGTATGTGGTACTGCAGCCGCAACGAAGCAAACCCAAAATATCCCAAATGTCCATGAGTTTGAAGGGCACATTGCCTGTGATGGAGCTTCCAATTCCGAGTTGGTTGTCCCTGTTATTGTGAACAACGAAGTGGTTGCGGTATGGGATATGGATTCTCCCGTCTTTGACCGATTTAGTGCTGAAGATGTGAAACTGATCGAATCCCTCGTTCAGATCTTGGTAAATAGATGGCGAAATGATTGACAATAACGGACTCACTATATAGAATACTAAAGCATGTTTACGCAGTGTTTGTCGAAATCTTAACGTGTATGACTCCGCGGCAGGTCTGTAGTACCCTCTTCTACTGCAAGAGGCGAACCAATAGTCATCACCCTAAGAGGAAACTCAAACTCTTCATGCAAAAATTTGAAGGAGGTATCACATGTCTCGATATTTAGGCCCTGTCTGGAAGAAATCCAGACGCCTAGGCTTCAGTATTCTAGAAACAGGAAAAGAATTGGCACGACGCCCTTACGCTCCTGGACAACACGGTCAACGCCGTAGTAAGTTATCGGAATACGGAATTCAGCTCCATGAGAAACAAAAACTACGCTATATGTATGGAATTGGGGAAAAACAATTCCGTAAAATCTTCTCGGAAGCATTACGTAAGCCGGGACGTACGGGGGACAACTTCATGTATCTACTCGAACGTCGTTTGGATAACATGGTCTACCGAGCAGGATTTGCCCTAACTCGTCGTCAAGCACGTCAGTTAGTCAATCATGGACATATTTTACTGGATGGAAAAAAAGCATCGATTCCATCAATGCGTGTTAAACCAGGTCAGTTTATTACCTTACGAGAAGGGTCGAAGTCCCTTGAGGTCGTGAAAAAAGCCCTGGAAGCAACCATTTCACGCAAAGATTACATTGAATATGATGAAGCGAAGCAATCAGTAACCTTAGCTCGTTTCCCAGAACGCAGTGAATTCTTACCTGAGATTAAAGAAAACCTAATCGTTGAGTTCTACTCACGTTAAGAAATCCCCGTAGAGGGGTTTTCTTATATTAAGGAGACCGAATGAAAAAACTACCATTACTATTTCTACTACTTCTTGCTGCGTGTACTCCAGCTGAAGAGCAAGCACCCACCATGGAAACAACGGAAACTCCAGCCCAAATGATACCTCAAGAAATTGTGGTCGACGATGCGGTACTAACATCCGTATATCAAGATTATTTGAGTGAATCCAATCCGTGGATTCAAATCAATATTGAAGGACTAGACCCCATGGTCGTCGAACTCTTTCCAGATGTTGCACCTCAAACGGTAGATCACATCTTAGCGTTGATCAATGATGGATTCTATGAAGACATGATATTTCACCGGGTGATTGAGACGTTTATGATTCAAGGTGGTGACCCCACAGCAACCGGTGCGGGAGGCGCAGGGATTAATGTCATTGGTGAATTTGCCGCTAACGACATTGATAATCCCTTGTCTCATGGACGCGGTGTCATGAGTATGGCGCGGGCGACAGATTACAACTCCGCCTCAAGCCAGTTCTTTATCGTTCATCAAAATTCGGATTTCTTGGATGGTGGTTATGCGGCCTTTGGTGGACTGATTAGTGGATTTTCAACCTTAGATACGATTGCTACAACATCAACAGTCCAAGGGGATCGTCCCGCACGAGAAATCGTTATTACTTCAATACAACAAATTAGTAGATAGGAGAAACGTATGCCAGAAGTAACACTACATTTTGATCAAGGGTTTAATGGCCAAGCAACGGCCGAGCGTGCATCAGTAGCGATTAATGAAGCAGGCAATGGCTTCGTACCCTATGAATTATTGTATTCCGCGCTTGGTTCTTGCGTTCATGCCACATTCTTGGGCATTGCAGAAAAAATGCGAATCCAGTTCGAATCGATGGATTATCACATTACCGGAGTGAAACGCGAAGAAATTCCAACCTATTTGGTCGAATGCACGCTAACCGTGACGGTGAAAAGGGCTAGCGATCAAGCAAAGTTTGAGAAAGCTTTCACCTTAGGAACCGAGTATTGTAGTATCTTTAACACCTTAAAAAAAGTGGCAACAATGAAGGTTATCTTCGTACATCAATAAAGGACTCGTGAGAGTCCTTTTATTATTGCAGCCAATTTATTAAATCATTAAACACGTTACCTTTACCGACTTCGTTATGAAGTTCATGACGCATTCCGGAATAGCGTTTCAACGTAACGGCAACATCAGGGCGAAGTTCTTGAAGATGCTCCACCAAGTCCTCCACTCCTTGACCATAGCGTCCTGCCGGGTCGTCATCCCCAGTTAGAAATAATGTTGGTGCGTTAGGAAGTAAGCGAATCCATCGTGTTGTATTAACACGTCGGATCGCACGGAAGAAATCCAAATAAAATTTAGCCCGGTAAATGAATCCATAATCAGCATCTAAATCTAATGCATGAATTATAGAATCATCGGTCGTTAGCCATCCTCTAGGATGTCCGTAAGCGTCCTTGGTATTTCGAGCAATTAGTTGATTTAAGAAATTCGAGGGTCGATTCCACGTAAACAATGTCACCAACCATCCCATACTAATTGCGGGTACAATATCTCGCGCATAAATACGAGGCAAGCTTCCTAGCAACACCAGTTTATCTACGGTATGCGATGTTGTGGCAGCAAGTTCGCGAGCAATAGTACTTCCCATTGAATGCCCCACAATGATATAGGGAAGTTGTGGGTCTGCGAGTTGTTCATAGACGGTCGTACAATCTGCGACCATTTGACTCCATTGATCCCGTAGTCGCCAATCGCCCAAGGTTTCATTAGCGGTTCGACTTTGACCATGGGTTACATGGTCGTGGCGTAGGACTTGATAGCCAGCGCGAACTAAAACTTGAATCAAATCGTTATACCGACCACTATGTTCCGCGAGTCCGTGTAGCAACTGTACACAGCCTATCGCTTCAATTTCGGGCGTGTAAACGACAGCATGAATGACATGGTAACGAACGGGAATTTGATGTTCTTGAATGTTCATGATTACTCCTATGCAGTAGTATAGCGTGTATCGAGCAAATTAACGTTGAGTCATCAACGGGTTAGTACCCCGCTTTAGGAATCCCAACCAAGACAAATTCATCGGAGACGACAACGGGTCGTTTAATGAGCATTGGGTTATGAGAAAGCCGTTCAACAAGCTCATCATCGGACAATTCCAAAAGCTCAACTTTTTGGTTTCGATAAGCTTGACCGGATGTGTTAAGCCACTTTTGGATCGGCACATCCGCACGAGCCACCAATGATTGAAGCTCAATGAGGCTTAATGGATGTTCACGATAATCAATCAAAATTACGTTGTGTCCTTTTGATTCTAATAATTGCACCGCTTTTTGTGTGGTGGAGCAATGTGGCAATCCATAAACGTTCATTCGATGTACATCTCTTTCGACTGATAGGCATTCACAATAATGGATAACTCTTTTTTCGTTAATTTAAAACTTAAATCAGGCATCGAACCAAGTTTGATCCATGCGATCTCCTCAATCTCAAAGTTGTGTCCTCGATACTCACCAATCACTTCAGCAAGAAAGACGAGAGTGAAGGTATCGTAGATGTCGGACTCAATGTATTTACTCCGGTCCATAATCGCTAATGGACGGATAATGCGAAGGGGATACCCGGATTCTTCTTCCCCTTCAGCGATTGCCGCTTCCAGCACGCTTTGGCCAATGTCAACCCAGCCACCTGGTAAACTCCATTTTCCTGCTGATGGTCCAAGTTTTTCTTTAACAAACAACATCTTATTGTCTTGAATAATCGCAACACGAACGGTTGGTTGGGGTGTCGGATATCGCTGGTCGGCAAATAAATCAATGCGAGGGATGTTCGTGGACGAATATTCATGAAGCATTGTTTTCGAAAGATCCATCAGATCATGATAGTTTTCCAGTGCATACGGGTCTTTCGAATACGTAATTCCAGTATGGGCAATTGCCATGACTTGCTTTATAAATTCAAGGTATTTATCCATGTTCTCACCTAATCGACATTGTAGCATAGGCTATTGATTGCCTAATTCATAAGAAATCGGTACGATGAATTAGGTGAAATCATGACAACAATATTCATTAATATTGCCCAACTTCTGCCGTTTGATGTCCATCAGGAGAGTCTAGCGTTTTCAAAGTTATCTACACTTCAGGTGCTCGAAGATGTCTACATGCTAGTGGAAGATGGGGTTATCGTAGAAATTGGACCGAATAAACATCGCCCCAACAAACTAGAATACAACGTAGTTGATTGTCATAATAAGCTAATGACACCAGGATTGGTGGATGTTTCCACTCAATTACTGTATGCAAATCCTAAACTTGATGAGATGCAGTTACCGCTGAAAGCTGGCAATTACGATAGCGTTATTCAGGTCAGTGATGAAACGAACAAAACGTCCTTTGAACGTCTGACACATCTTGTCCACCAACGATTACTTACACTTCTTGCTCATGGGGTAACCACCGTAGGGGTAAAAACCGGTTACGGAATCGCTCCCGAACAAGAACTCCGCTTGCTCGAAGTCTTACAAAACACCTCTTCCCCTCAGACCATAAAACGGATTTTCTTCGCGCAGCATCCAAGATTATCGGACCCGGAAAAGCTACTTCAGGACTATCTCCTCGTGATTAAACAAAACAGCCACTTGCTAGACGGGGTGGAGATTGAAGTTCATGATAAGGGCTTTACGCAAGATTTATCGCGACGATTCTTACTCCAACTCAAGGACCTAGGAATACCTACTTATGTCTCGGCGGACCGTACACAAATGGAAAGTGCCGCTGAACTAGCGGGGGAAATCAAAGCCAAGGCGGCGGAGTATGTCCTACATTCCAGTAAATACGGAATTCGTAAAGTAACGGAATCGAAAGTGGTGTTCACCTTACATCCGCTTACCACTCACTTTAAACAAACAAAAAATGCACCCATAGATCTACTTAAAGAGCATGATGCAATCATCACCATTGCTAGTGGTCACAATCCAATAACGGCCCCAAGCTTACATTTCACTCACATCTTGCAACTTGCACAGCGGCTTTACAATCTAACACCAGAACAGATTTTAAATGCCGTAGTGGTCAATGGTAGCTACCAATTAGGGACCGAACATCAAGGACTCTACGAAGGTAGTCCAGCTAGTTTTGTACTCTGGAATACACAGCATTATCATCAACTATTCTACGATCAAGCAATGAACTTGGTCCAGGATGTCTACATCAATGGAAAACAGGTACACAAAAGGGGATAAAGATCCCCTTTTTTATAAGCTTGGATAATTAAGTGGACTTTTTAACTCCAGGGTGACTCCTAGTTCTTTGGCCCAGCGTCTGGCTAACCCTGGATCACGAAGGAGTTCTTTGCCAACTTGAATGACATCAGCATAGCCAGCTTGTAATATTTCTTCGGCTTGGCTTGCACTCGTAATACGACCCACCGCAAAGACGGGAATCGATAGTTGCTGCTTCATCGCTGCCGACAACGGAACTTGAAATCCCGGTCCTACATCAAGGGTCACTGGGGCAACACCACCGCTCGATACGTCGATGTATGCGACATCAAGGGCCTCAACCACTTTCGCAATGTTGACATAGTCCTCAATGTGATTTCCATGTTCCACATAGTCTTCTGCAGAGAACCGAACGCCAATCGCTCCTGTAAACACTGTTTGACAAGCCTCAATAATCTCCACCAAGAAACGGTTGCGACGTTCCTGCGTTCCGCCATATTCATCAGTTCTTGTATTGGTGACGGGGGACAGAAAAGAGTGCACTAAATACCCATGAGCTGCATGAATTTCAATCGTTTCAAAACCGGCTGCTTGAGCGCGTCGAGCGGCTTCTTGAAAGTCGTGAATCAAACGTTGTATGTCTGTCACGCTTAACGCATGACATGGTTCATACCCTTGATAGGCCATATCGGTCGGACCAACATGGACAAGACTCTTATGCGTTCTCATGCCGGCATGAGCCAACTGAATGCCGATGCGGCAATCATACTCCTTCGCATAGGTTACAATCTCCGACAACCCTTGAATATGATCATCCTTCCAAATCCCTAGATCGTCTGGTGAGATTCGACCCTCGGGATGAACCGAAGTTGCCTCTAAAATCACCATACCCATCCCGTATTCAATCACGGTTCCATAATGGGCTTTGTGAAAAAACGAAACAAAACCATCGGTCGCTCTGTACGTACACATTGGTGGCATACATAAGCGGTTTTTAAGCTGTAGCGTTTTTGAATCTAATGCATCAAATAACATTAATACGCCTCCGCAAGTTCGCGAGCGGGACCTTCTTTAAATTGGATTTGATACAAGTTGTAGTACATACCACGATGTTTGAGCAATTCTTGGTGATTGCCTTTTTCCACAATCTCCCCTTTATGCATCACAATGATTTGATCCACATGTTGAATCGTACTCAAACGGTGCGCCACAATAAGTGTGGTTCCGATGGTCATGATTTTTTTCAAGCTTTCTTGAATGATTTGTTCGGTTTCCGTATCAATATTGGCGGTCGCCTCATCCAATATAATCGCCTTCGGTTGATGCGTTAAGGTGCGAGCAAAACTTAATAGCTGACGCTGACCTTGGGAATAGTTGACACCGCGCTCAACAACGTGGTCGTCATAACGATTTGGCAACTTATCAATAAAGTGAGTCGCGTTGACATAATCACACGCTTCTTCCATCACTTCTTGCGAAATCGACTCGTCGCGTAGACGGATGTTCGACGAAATCGTTCCAGTGAATAAAAAGACATCTTGAAGCATAACCCCAAACTGCTTACGCAGGCTTCGCACATCATAATCGCGCACATCACGTCCATCCACAAGAATACGGCCTTTTTGGATGTCATATTCGCGCGTGATTAATTTAAGAATGGTTGTTTTTCCAGCGCCTGTGGCTCCAACAAATGCGACGGACTCTCCAGCGTTAACATCAAAACTGACATCACGAAGAATCCAGTCTCCTTCTTCATAAGCAAACCATACGTTCTCAAAGGTGATTTGTCCTTTGAAGTTCTTCATTTCAATGGCATCTGGTTTATTTTCGATACGCTCGACCGTATCTAAGATTTCAAAGATTCGTTCACTGGAAACCAGCGCACTTTGCAAGATGTTAAGTTGTTCTGCAAATTGCTGAATTGGCTCAAATAATCGCTCTAAATAGGTGTTGTACGTAATGATTAAGCTAACGGCTAGAACGCCACTCAATACTTCAAAGCCACCAATCCAAAAGAGTAAAATAAACGAGGCAATTCGAATTGCATAAATGGTGGGTCGATACACGGCAAACGCAATCAATTGCTTCATGTCCGCTCGTTGTAAGTCTTCAGAAATATCGACGAAGTTATTGTATTTATTTTGCTGCTGGTTGAAAATTTGGACAATCTTCATCCCCGACAAATGTTCCGATAAATAGGCATTCACTCGTGAAATATGAAAACGAATTTCACGGAAAATTTTACGGTTCACAAACTGGAACAAATAAGTAAACACCATTAAAACCGGAATCGTACTTAAGACAATTAATGCCAAATATACATTGCCAGTATTGGCATAGTTGATGTAAAGAATCGCACCGATAATTCCAATAATCGTAATGATATCTCGACTCATGTTAATCAAGACAGCGGTATACATTTCCGACAAGGTTTGCGTGTCATTCGTAATTCTAGTGACCAATACTCCTGTTGGAATTTTATTTAAGTAATCAATTGATTGGTCTTCCAAGTGGTTGAATGTCTTTTCTCGAATATCGTAAATAATGGATTGTCCTGCCCGTTGAATAATCAAGGTCTGATTATAAATGACAAATGCGCTAAGGACCGTAATTCCGACATAAATGGCGACAATTACAATTAGTTCACTGTATTCAAAACTAGGTTGTTCAAAAATAGCAAAGGCTTGACCGACTAAGAACGGTTGAAGTAACTGCAAGCCGATTCCGATTAACATCAAAACGATTGTAATAATAAAACTAACTGTATACGGTTTCGCATACTGAATCAAACGGGCAATAATCACCCCATCTTTCATTCGGCGGGTTGTATCTAATGGAGTATTTCCACGACCACCGCCACCACCTCGCATCATATTAAGCAGCCCCCAATTCGGTTTCTAGTTGTTGACGACGAACAAAGTCGTTGTACAACGGATTATTTTCTTGAAGTTCTTGGTGCGTTCCGACGCCAACCACTTCACCATCATCGACAACGATAATGCGGTCTGCATTTTTTATCGTCGAAATCCGGTGGGCAATGATTAGTGTTGTTTTCCCTTGTCGAAGTTCTCGTAGACTCCCAAGAATCGACTCTTCGGTTTTCGTATCCACGGCAGAGACGGAATCATCTAAGATGAGGATGGTTGGGTCTTTGATCAAGGCTCGCGCGATAGACAAGCGTTGTTTTTGTCCGCCGGATAGGCGAACTCCTCGTTCCCCAATCATCGTGTCATAGCCTTCAGGAAAATCGACAATATTTTCATGAACCGAGGAAAGTTTGGCAACGTTCTCTGCTTTTTCACGGGTTGTTTCGTCTTGATCAATGCCTAGTGCAATATTTTCTGTAATTGTTGCACTAAACAAGAAACCATCCTGTGGTACATACCCAATGGAATCACGGACATCCGAAATCGGAAGATTCATAATATCGTTGCCATCCAGCATCACTTTACCCGGTTCTAAGTTATACAAACGAAGTAGTAAATCGACGATGGTAGATTTCCCGCTTCCTGTTCGGCCAACGATTCCGACCGTCTCTCCAGGTTGTATCGCAAAT
>CBFHOU010000003.1:15594-20743 GCA_965657695.1 Bacillota bacterium
CCCCCATACCCAATGATAAGAACTGCAATTAATGTGATCAAGCTTCGTAAAATCACCTCAATGACTGCAGCTAAACGGACAAAGGCCATCGTTTTTTCTTTGTTTTGTAAGTTGTATTTTAAGAACTCAATTTTTTCAATCGACTCTTTCACAAACGATTTCACGACTTGAATCCCACTCATATTTTCATTCACGTAATCACTCATTTCGGCAAACACTTTTTGACGTTCTCCGAAACGTTTTCGAATTTCTTTGGATAAAAAGTACCCTAAGACCCCCGTCACCAATACTGGGGCTAAGATGATTAACGTTAAACTAACACTTAAGCTGAACATACGAAAAAACACTAAGGTGCCTAAAAACACGGCATCAACAATCAACACAAGGCCAAAGCCGACACTTCGCTTAATTGCTTCTAAGTCATTGGTATATAGAGCCATCAATTCGCCACTTTTACTCCGATTGTAGTAACTAATATCTAGGGCTTCATGATGACGAAAAAGTTGATTACGCATATCAAAGTTGATGCGGCGTGCGGCTTGTAGTAAGCTGACCCGCCATAGAAAACGGCCGGCCACAATAATTCCAGCCATCACGGTAATCCAACCAATATTTGATACAATTCCCTCTTCTTCAATGGTGCCTTGAACCAATCCATCAATAATGTTGCGTAAATAGACCGGAATTTCAATTTGGGCATAATCAACGATGATGAGGAAGATGATCCCTATTAAAAAATATAGCCAGTACTTCTTGTAATACTCGTTAATCGTTTTTCCAAATACCATGTTATGCTCCTGTAATCTGGTCCATTAAGGACGTCAGTAATTGTTGTTGTTCTAGACTTAGTTTCGATGTAATTTTTTGTGTAATTCGACGTGACTCTAACTCGTTTGTTTTTGCGAGTAGTCGCCCATGTTCCGTTAATTCGATAAAATGCTTTCGCTTATCGTTTTGACAGGGTCGCTTACGTACCATATCCGACGCTTCAAAGCGATTAATGATCTCGGTGACTGTCGGTTTTTTAAGTTTCGAGAGCTGGGCAAATTTAGAGACGGTCATCTCTTGGTTGTCATGGATTAATTTTAAATAGTAGAACTGTTTGGACGATAACTTCTTGTCGAGTCCTAGTTCTTCATACACTTCTTTGCAACTGTCAAAATACAGTTTTAACAGACGATTAAAGGAAGTGCGAACATCTTCGTTAGCCATGGGTTTTCCTATTTAGTTAGTACACTCCTAACTATTATACGCTGAGCAAAAAAAAAGGCAATATCTTTGCCTTTAATTTATTCAGGTATCGTTGTCCAACAAATGCCGTATCCACCATTCCCTAAGTGAACAGCAATCACCGGAGAAATCTCACGCGCATCAATTAACACAGCTTTCGGGAACGTGTCACGGATTGTTTCACGGATTAAGGCTAGTTTGTCGGGGGCGAAGATATGACCAATGGACACAAGGGGCTTCATCCCATCTGTCACGGTCTCAGAGATTTTATCTACGAGATAACGCATTGCCTTCTTGGTGGAACGAATGCGATCTACCAGTTCCATTTTGCCTTCAGCAGTAGTTGCAATCATCGGTTTCACTTGAAGCACATTTCCAATAAATGCTTGTGTACGCGTTAAACGACCTGTTTTATAGAGCGTTTCTAGATTATTAACGGTTAAGACCGAACGCATACGGTCAACTTCAGAGCGAACTTGTTCAACCAACGATGCAAATTTAGTTTTCGCGTCGACCCCTTTATTGATAAAGTAATAAATTAAATCATTAATCATACTGGATGATTTGGAATCAATAACCGCGACGTCAATGCCGTCCACCATATCTGCCGCAATCGTGGCCGATTGATAGGTTCCGGATAACGCAGCGCTGATGGTTACAACAAACAAATGCGTAAAGCCTTTTTCTTTCATATTGCGATACGCTTGCGCAAACGATTCTGGTGAAGGCTGTGACGTAGTCACCTTCTTCTTCGCTGAGATCGCATCTAATACTTTTTTAGTGTCAGTATCAACTCGGTCATAATACGTTGTACCATCGACAATGATTTGCAGTGGAACAGACTCAATTTGATATTTCTCAATTTGATCGGGTTGAATGCTACAACTCGAATCTAAGACAATGCCAATTTTTTCCATAGTACCTCCTAGAGATTGTCCCCATTATAACTGATAGCCCGTATTTATGTTGCAAATGTACCCTTCTTTTAGTACGATTAAAGGGCTGAATATCTCATTCAGAGTTGTGGAGGCTGCTAGCCGTCGAAGCAACAGCAACCGATTCAATTCGGTGCTTCTAGCAGGGGGAAACCCATCAATGAGAGAAAATGAATCGTCTTTTCTCTCAGGAGAAAAGCATTTTTTTTTAGGAGGAAATGATGCATTCATTATTCACATCTGAATCAGTCACCGAAGGGCATCCGGATAAGATTTGTGATCAAATCTCTGATGCCATTCTTGATGCACTACTAGCCCAAGACCCGAAAGCTCGAGTCGCCGTGGAAACCTTAGTCACCACGGGCCTTGTTGTGGTCGCCGGTGAAGTGACGACGACAGCGTATGTTGAAATTCAAGACTTGGTTCGTGACGTCATAAAAGATATTGGCTATGACCGTGGAAAATACGGCTTTGATGCCGAAAACGTTGCGGTCTTAACAAGCATTCACTCGCAAAGCCCAGATATAGCGCTTGGCGTCGATAACGATGGAGCAGGCGATCAAGGATTAATGTTCGGCTATGCCACGGATGAGACCGAAGAATTTATGCCGCTTCCAATTGTCTTAGCCCACCGTTTAACGAAACGATTAAGTAATGTTCGTAAATCCGGGGAGTTATCCTATTTACGTCCGGATGGAAAATCTCAAGTGACCGTGGAATATGATGAAGCAGGAAAAGCCGTCCGCGTTCATACGGTGGTAATTAGTACACAGCATAGTGAAGATATCGACCAAGAGAGCTTACGGGCGGATATCCTGAACATCGTTATTAAGCCAAGCATTCCCGATGTACTTCTTGATACCAATACGATTTATCACATTAATCCGACCGGCAACTTCGTCGTCGGGGGCCCCAAGGGCGATGCTGGACTAACAGGTCGTAAAATCATTGTTGATACCTACGGTGGATGGGGTCGTCATGGGGGCGGTGCCTTTAGTGGCAAAGATGCTTCTAAAGTTGACCGCTCTGCTGCCTATGCTGCTCGTTATGTGGCCAAACATGTTGTTGCCAGCGGTGCCGCGAAGGAATGTGAGATTCAATTATCGTATGCGATTGGGGTCGCTCAACCCTTATCCATTAATGTCAACACAAATCAAACGAACACTTTAAGTGAAGATCAAATTATTCAAGCCATTCGAGCGACATTTGATTTATCTGCTCAGGGAATTATTAAGCAACTGGAGTTAACCAAGCCGCAATTTCGAGCAACGGCAGCTTATGGTCATTTTGGTCGACCAGAGTTTCGTTGGGAACAACTCGACAAGCTGGATGAATTCAAGCAAAACCTTAAAAAATAAATTTACGAAGCCAAGCTTCGTATTTTTTTTGATATGATTACTTAAAAAGAAAGGGGAACACTGATGACATTTAGTGAATTTCCATATCAACGCCCCGATTTAGATGCAACGAAAGCTGAAGTCGATCAATTACTTGATCAAATCGGCACCGGTAAATCCATAGACGTTGAGATTGCAGCGATTGAAGAATACTGGAAGATTTTTGACCATGTAAGCACGATGCGTACGCTGGTCAGCATCCGTAACTCCATCAATACCACGGATGAGTTTTATGAAAATGAAAAGAAGTTTTTTAACCAAGAAGGGCCAAAACTACAGGCCTATTCAAAACGCTTTGATGAGAAGCTCTTGGCTAGTACAAATCGTAATGAACTAGAGGCAAAGTTAGGTTCATTGATGTTTGAACAAGCGGAACTTGGTCTTAAAGTCTTTGATGAATCGATTATTCCAGAATTGCAGCGCGAAAATGAACTCGATACGGAATACGACAAATTACTAGCTTCGGCCAAAATTGAATTTCAAGGAGGCGTATATAACTTAAGTCAAATGGCTCCTTTTGCTCAAAGCAAAGACCGTCAAACGCGTAAAGAAGCTTCCTTGGTGGTCAGTGCCTTCTTTGAAGAACATGAAGCAACGATTGACCGTATTTATGATGAACTTGTTCAACTTCGAACCACCATTGCCAAGAAGTTAGGTTATGAGAATTTTATTCAATTAGGATATGACCGCATGGGACGTACCGATTACGGCGCAGCGGAAGTGAAGACATACCGTGATCAAATCCTGCAAGATATTGTTCCACTCGTTTCGGAATTAACCGACCGCAAAGCGAAACGATTGGGCATTGAACATCCGTATTCGTACGACTTGAACCTTTCGTTCTTATCTGGAAACCCAACGCCTAAAGGCGATGTGGTATGGCAAGTCGAGCGAGCAAAAAAAATGTATCACGAAATGAGCCCTGAAACGGCTTCATTTATTGACATGATGTTGGAAAATGAGCTCATGGACCTGGATAGTAAACAAGGCAAAGCGGGCGGTGGGTACTGTACATCCCTTCCGGAATATAAAGTTCCGTTTATCTTTGCAAACTTTAATGGAACAGCCCACGACGTTGATGTCTTAACCCACGAAGCCGGACATGCCCTTCAAGGTTATCTGTCCCGCGATCACATTCCTCCGTACCGTTGGCCGACCATGGAATCCGCAGAAATTCATTCCATGAGCATGGAGTTTCTCGCTTGGCCGTGGATTGATCAGTTCTTTTTGGAAGATACGGCAAAATATAAATTTAATCATTTAGCGGGTTCCATTTCCTTCTTACCTTACGGGGTGTTGGTGGATGAATTCCAACATGAAGTGTATGCGAAACCAGAAATGACTCCGGATGAACGCAAAGCGACATGGCGTCGTTTGGAGAAAAAATACTTGCCATTTAAAGATTACGGCGAAGATACGTTTATGGACAAAGGAACCTGGTGGTTCCGACAAGGTCACATCTTCGGCGTTCCCTTCTACTACATTGATTACACGTTAGCGCAAGTATGTGCCTTCCAATACTGGGTGAAACATCAAGAAAATCCAAAAGCAGCGATGAGTAGTTACTTAGATCTCTGCCGCTTAGGA
>CBFHOU010000003.1:20842-35957 GCA_965657695.1 Bacillota bacterium
GCCTTCCAATACTGGGTGAAACATCAAGAAAATCCAAAAGCAGCGATGAGTAGTTACTTAGATCTCTGCCGCTTAGGAGGATCTAAATCTTTCACTGGATTATTAGAAAGTGCGGATCTTAAAAATCCTTTTGAAGCCGGAACGGTCAAACAAATCGTGAAACCGATTCGTGCCTATTTGGATACTGTTGACGATTTAGCATTATAAAAAAAAGCGGCTACGGCCGCTTTTATCGTGCAAATTTTATTTGTTGAAGAGGTTTGATAATGACCAGCGTGATGATTGTGCTGGCAAAGACCTTCAAGCTATCACCGGTGACTGACACCAACGCACTTTCTACCCCAAAGCCCATAATGAAGGCATTATAGAAAAAGTAGCCTGTGATGCTAATTAAACTTCCGATGATCATCGCAACGGCTAAAACAAGATAACTCTTATTCGATTCGGTAAGTTGTCCGACCACGTAGCCAATCACACCAACGATAAGTAAGGTCCCAGGTGCCCATGCACTCCAACCACTTAAGATATCAAATAGACCCATACCGACACCTCCCGCAATCATACCAACTTGCTTGCCATAAATGATTGCAATCGGAAATAAGGCAACATAGCCTAAGTGAATTAATCCGCCTTGGGCCCCAAATAATGGAATATTAATAAATGTCATGACAGTGACAATCGCTGTCAGTAACGCCGTTAAGACTAATGTTTTAGTTTGAGTATTCAACTTTTTCACCTCTGAAAAATATCATAACACGTAAGCCATTCTTCTTGTGATACGGATGCTTTTTTTGTACTATGGATAGGGGAGAAACCGCATGATAACAAAAGAAATCATTGAAGAAAAAATAGCGCAGATTATCGATCCAACCTCTAGTAAGACGTTGGCCGAAAATGATGCGATTCGCCAAATCGATTACGATGAGGCGACCAATAAGGCATACCTACTCATTGCAATGACGAATGAAAAAGATCAAGATGCCATTAATAAGATGCAGCTTCAAATCATGAAGGCATTAAAAATTGACTTGGGAATCGGTGGCGTGAAGATTGAATACGTCAAACAAGGTCGCCGTAGTGTCCAAGAAACGCCGATTTTGGATGCAGAAAGCTCGATTAAATTTGTCGCCATTGCTTCTGGTAAAGGGGGCGTTGGAAAATCAACCGTTACGGCTAATTTAGCATTAGCCTTGACTCGTTTAGGTAAAAAGGTTGGGCTGATTGATGCTGATATCTATGGCAGCTCGATTGTTCAAATCATGGAAATTGAAGACCGACCCAAACAAGTGGGTAATCTTGTGGACCCGGTGATACATGAAAATGTGCAAGTGATCGCTACCTCGATGCTACAAAATGAAAATGCACCCTTAATGTGGCGCGGACCAATGCTAGGAAAAATCTTGACCCACTTCTTAACCGAAGTAAACTGGGCGACCGATACGGAGTACATCTTATTTGACTTGCCACCAGGAACCGGAGATGTCGCGCTCGATATTCAAACAAAGATTCCACAAGCACGTCAAATCATTGTCACCACGCCTCACCCATCTGCTGCGCACGTGGCAGTTCGTGCAGGAAAAATGGCCCAAAACCTCAAACACCCGATTATTGGAGTGGTTGAAAACATGAGTTATTTAGACCATGCTGGAGAAAAAGTAAATGTCTTTGGGGAAGGCGGCGGCGAACAGGTTGCTTATGAATTAGGTACAGAAATGCTCATTCAACTGCCCATTGCCCAACCCAATAATGGTCAATATACCAGCTTATTTACGGAAAAAGATGAGATTAGCTGGATTTACGATAAACTCGCTAAATTTGTAATTTTATCCTATGAACAGTAACCCTCGAGGTTACTGTTTTTTGTTATACTCATAGGGTGAGGTAGATAATGGCATTCTTTATTATTTCTGATATCCACGGCTCAGCCGAAGACTTACAAGTTGTCTTGGACAAGTTTCGCCACGGGTCGTATGAAGGGTTATTAATCTTGGGAGATTTATTATCCCATGGACCCCGTAACCCCCTTCCCGAAGGCTATGGACCAATGGATTGTATTAGCCAACTCGAAGCGGTTTTGCCCGATGTGATTGCCGTTACAGGCAATTGTGATGCCCATGTGGATGTAGCGAATCTACCGTTTCCGTTACCGGAATCCAATATCATTCCGTGGCAAGGTCGCAAGCTCTTCTTGCATCATGGTCATTTATATTCGAGTCATCCACGACTCTTACCAGGCGATGTGTTCTTAAGTGGACATACGCATATTCCTACTGCCATCAAAAAAGACGGCATCTTCTACTGTAACCCCGGAAGCATTAGCTTACCCAAAGGGGGATACGCAAAGAGTTATGCCATCTTAGATGAAGCCTTTACGGTGTACAATTTCAAGGATGAAGTACTAATGCGAATCGATTTATGATTCGCATTTTTTATAAGTTGAAATCTACAAAATAGAGTTGACCATTCCATACATAGGCATCCATCGTAGCGGTGCCATCGAGAATCGCTTGTCGGGTGCTTTGCGATAAAGTCCGTGGGGCATAAAAGTTCAATCGGTCACTAATTACAAATCGGACACCGCTAACGTTGTCCTGCCAGACTTCAGAATCTGGCATACTCATTCGGTCATACTCTAAGTACAACGATTCTGCAGTAATATACAACAATCCACTGGGTCTAGTTGTAACGACATCGATGATTTGCAATAACCCACTCGCGTCATCAACAATCAAATAAAACTGATCAATTTCATTTAGTATTTCATAGGCGTCTTGTTCTGTTTCAGACGTATAGAAAATCGATTCCAGTAACGCTGGAAATTGATCTTTTGGAATGGATTCAATCGAGAGGATCGGATAGACCGTACTTTCTTTTTCAACAAAGCTCGATTGATATGCGATTGAAACAGGCGTTCCTACTAAGCGCGCGGGTACTAGCGGGCTTAGTAGGAGTCCCATCATCAAGAATAATGCTAGACCGGCTCCGAGAAAGAGTTGCTTCGAAGTCAGTGTCAGGTTACTCAGGCGTTTCATCGCTGAGTTGTCGACGATACGTTTCAATATAGTACCCAAATGCGAGGATGAGTAAGCCTCCGATGACAAAGAACAACGAGCGGTCAATGGAGTCGTAGAAGGTATCAAAGTAATAACGTAAAATAATCGCAGCTAATGCAAGTAACGGTGTGACGAGTCGTTTTGATGTCAAATAAAGTAAATACACAGCGAACAAAATTGCGAAGATCCAACTAATTACCGTTCCATTTAACGAAACATCGTTATATATCCCAGGAAACGTTAGGGTAAATCCACTTACACCAAGGGTTATTAAGCCTAGTAAACCGATCATCTCAGATGAGAAATCAAATCGTTCTAGATACGCATTAAAATAGTATGCGACATTCCCAACAATAAACAAGAACACGAAAGGCAACAGCGCCTCGCTGTTAAAGTATACAAATGGATACACCACGCTTACAATCACAAGTAAGCCCAAAAAGAAGGTGAGGAGTTTGCGATACCCAAAAGCGCGGTTCGTAAGGTAGAAAATGACCAATAAAATAGCCAACTGGACGATAATAATTTCTTCAAAACTACTTAAAATGTAGATCCCACTTAAGATGTGCGCAAAAATGTATAAGATGACATCCTTGTGAATGCCGGATAATAATAGTGCACCGATTGCCCAAACTAAGAAGCCCGTATTGAGATCAAAATTAACATAGAAGATTTGCTCAAGTAAAAAGATCCCTGCTCCGTATATCAAGACACTGACGTATAACAACGCCAAACTGGTAAGTTTGTTCTTCTCCAGGGTATAGTAACTGGCCCCAAGTGAAATAGACAGTGACCCTAAAATGATGGTCAATTTAACCCAACGGTCGAATAAATCCCAATTCGTCGCAATAAAGGTTAAAAACCCAAGGCCAATGAGAATCCCACCTATGGTGACTAAAACACGAATAAAGTTGAGGGTTTCTCGAATCTCAACCGATGACAAAATTTTGTTTTTCTGTTCTTCGGTTAGGGTCGATTGTTGCACCGAATCTAACAGTGTTTCCTCTAGAAGCCGGTACTGACGTTTGCTAATCTTTTTCATGGTGACCTCCGTCTTTATTTTACGCTTATGTACAATAAAAAGAAAACTCCCGTAAAGGGAGTTTTTCTATTCAACACGTAAGGCTTCTACCGGATCTTTACGTGCCGCGATGCGAGACGGAATGAGTCCAGAGATCAGGGTTAAGGCGGTGGATATCATAACTAAATAAATCGCATGGTCAACGCGTAATAATACTAGATCGTTATCGACGGTATCGACAAACTCAATCAGTAAGGCATTAATCGGGAAGGATATTCCATAGGTAATTGCCACCCCAAGTAATCCTGCGGTAACTCCAATAATAACGGTCTCGGCATTAAATAATCGAGAGATGTCTTTTTTACGGGCTCCTAGAGCGCGTAAGATCCCAATTTCTTTCGTACGTTCAATAACAGAAACATACGTAATGATCCCAATCATAATCGAAGATACAACAAGACTAATCGCCGCAAAAACAACCAAAACGACACTAATCGTGGTAATTAAATCACCAAAGAGATTTGTAATTGACTGCGCCAAGTCAGTAAAAAAGATTTTGTCTTCTTCTGCTCGTGCACTTGTTTCACTGCTGCCAGTGATCAACCAACGCTCTCCATCAAATTCACGACTATATCCATCCCCACGTTCCCAGACATCGCCAATTTCAGGATTCATCGGTGACATCACTAAGGGTTCGTTATACGCTTCAAGATATTCTTTGATTAAGCCTTTATTTTCAAACGTACTGGGGTAAATTTCAATTTCTCGAGGAATCGCAATGGCTCCGACACTTCGTAGGGCATTGGTTCGACTGATCCCACGTGGAGAATCCAGTTCCGATAATGGATTGTTCGGGTCTCCTAAGAGGTAAAAGTCACTTTCAAGTTGGTCCGCAACAAGCTGTGAGTTTTGCGCTTCTTCAATCAGCAATTCTTCAATTGCATCAGAATAATAAATCACAGTATTATCTGGAAAATCTGGGGTTTCGGTAAATTGAACCACACCAACGATGCTTAATTCCCAGCCGTTGTCATAAGCTTGTTGTAAATCACTAGTACGAGAATAAAATCCGTTCTCTTCATTCTTTTCATAAAATTCAGAGATAGGAACCAAACGAATTGACGTTCCAATCACATCATTGAGTGGAATCGGTTCTTCGCCCAATCCAAGTTCAATCGCCACTCGCGATTCAAAACGATTAAATTCATCAACTCTCAGAATCATTTCATACTCATTTTCCGGTAAACGACCTGCTAAAACCGTAAATTCTTCAGTTAGGTCGGATGTCGGTAAGTAGCCTAATCGCAAGTTCCCGGCATTAACCGTTGTAATTTCACCATCTCGTAGATTTAAATAATTTCGATTTACTCCGTACGAGTAACGAATGTTACTGGTCCATTCAGGGTCCATTGCATTAATGTAATCAATGTATTCTTGAGTCAAAACATTGGTATGAAGCTGGAGTGCCGCTTGAGCATCAAACGGAATGATAAATCCTAGATCAATCAGTTCTTGATTGGAGAATTCAGACCCTTCCGTTAGAACACTTGCCGGGGGTCCAAATGGTGTTTGAACCCCCTCATCAATCGTGATTGGTAAATCAAACAAGGTATCGCGTTCTAGGTTGGCGATTTCTAAGCCAAACCCATTCGATAACGCTAAGACCAAGGCAATCCCAATAATTCCAATGCTTCCAGCTAACGCGGTAATAAACGTGCGGCCGAACTTCGTTCGTAGATTGGACAAGCTTAAACGAAGTGCGGTAAAGAAACTCATCGCTGTTTTCTTTAAATTGTAATAAAGCGGTTCATCCCCATGGTCATATGGATTACTATCGCTCACCACTTGACCATCCGCTAAACGGATAATACGATCAGAGTTTTCTAGCGCTAAGGCTTCATTATGAGTAACCATGATAACGAGTTTTTCTGCAAAGACTTCTTTGATTAAACTCATAATTTCTTCACTGGTTTCGGTGTCTAATGCTCCCGTCGGCTCATCCATCATAATAATGTCAGGATCATTAGAGATTGAACGTGCAATCGCAACGCGTTGCTTTTGCCCTCCAGATAGCTGAGTTGGTTTTTTGTGTAAATGGTCTTTAAGACCCACACGCTCTAAAATGCGAGCAGCGGCCTCACGACGCTCACGTATACCAACTCCGGACAAGGTTAGACCCATCTCCACGTTGGCTAAGACACTAATATGGTTAATTAAGTTATAACTTTGAAAGACAAAGCCAATCGAATTGTTTCGATATGCATCCCAGTCAGCGTCTTTAAATTGTTTGGTGCTTTTTCCATTAATGACCAAATCACCTGATGTGTAACGGTCTAATCCACCGATGATATTAAGGAAGGTGGTTTTCCCCGAACCCGATTCTCCTAAAATGGAGACAAATCCTTTTTCACCGAACGAGAGAGTAACACCATCCAGGGCGCGTTGTTCGAACTCACCGACTTTGTAAACTTTAACAATATTTTTAATCTGTAACATAAATCCTCCTGTTTGATATTACTATTATACAATAAATGTTTATCGTTTATCAATAAAAATTTATTTTTATTTAAAATTCATTATCCATCTTTACTTGATCTAAGATGCGATTTAATTGTTCCAGAGCCGTGTTTAGTTCTTCTTGCATGCTTATTGTCGTTTGGTTAAATACTCTCTGAATTTGTTCAAGATAGGCTTCCACTATAATTTTTGCTTGTTTCTTGCCACTGGCAGTGAGCTTCATGATATGCACACGGTTGTCATTTGCATGGACAATTCGCTGAACAAGTCCTAACGTTTCAAGTTTTTTCGCAATCGGGGTTAACGATCCTTTTTCGATGTCTAGCTTCATCGCAATTTCTTTCATGGGCGAATCCGGATTAAAGTACAATGTGATTAGACATCGAGACATGGTAGGTTTTAACCCATATTCGGTGGATGGGATACTCACCTTATTAAAAAATAGGGTTCGAAAGTGCAAATCGAGTGTATTGATTTTTTCTAAAAGTTCTAATGGATTCATGTATTCCTCTACTCACTGTAGCAAAATAGCGACAAACTAACAATTACTTTGATTTCAAACTGTTTGTATATCCAAACGAACCTTTACTAAAAGGTCTATAATAGTAGTGAGGTGATTTGATGAATACTATGTACCAAGGCGCATTGGTCGCGAATGCAGCGGCGATGGGCTTTAACTGGGTTTATAATATGCCCTATCTTGAACGTTTAGCTGGCGAGCAATCCTTGGTCTTCCAACCGGTAGACCCCGCCAAGTATAAACGTGCAGGAAAAGCGTATTTAGCTTATCCTAATGCAAAAGTTGGAACGATTAGTGTGCAAGGAGAAATTCTACGTTGGCTGATTGCTGCCTTGCAAGAAAATCCTAATTTAACGAAAGAACAATATCAGCAAATGGTGTTCGAACAATTAAAACCTGGTGGAGAGTATGTGGGGTATGTCGAAAGTTATGCCAAGCAACTTATCATAAACAATCTAAATGAACAAATTAAAAACGAGGTCAACCCACTCGTTATAAATGACGATCAACTCGTGGGGTTCGCCCCTTATATAGCAACGCGCATTTTAGATTTACCAAATACACGAGCGTATGAGCTCGCCCAAGCCTTCACGTCGGAAACGGATTATGCCAAGTTGTATGAGATGTTTGATGCGATTATTGAAAAACTTCCGACCTCAACAATGCAACAAGCCATCAAAGAGTCCATCTGGCGAGCACCAAGTGCCTACCAAGTGCCATTACAAAAGGCGATGGAATTAACGAATTCGATGACATTTATTACGAACCATTCAGGTACAGCATGTCATATACCTCATGCGATTCCGCTAATTATTCATATTCTGTATCATGCGACTAGCTTCCAAGAAGCGGTGGAGAAAAATGTTCTCCTAGGCGGAGCCAGTTGTGACCGCGGTACAATCATCGGTGCCATCTATTCTTTCAAAGATTCCATTCCAGAAGAATGGGCAAAAAAAATCGCAGCCTAAGCTGCGATTTTTCTTTTTATGAAGGTTGGAATGCGCCGAAGAATACTAACCATGCTAGGACGCTTTTCGCGGCTAAGCTTAGGATAATGTAAACGCGTTCTCCGTATAGATAGTCTTTCCATTTACCAATTTTGAAGTATTGAAGAAGCATGTTGATTGGGAAGGTATTGAAGGCAACAAAGTATGTCCCTACAATCGCCCATACGAACCAAGGAATGTTATCAAAGACTTCAGAAGCAGTCCCTAAGACATAACTTAAGATAACCACCCAAGGAGCAAGTCCTGCGATGGTTCCCCAAATAAATGGTCCCCAGTTTACTTTACCTTTTTCAAGGCCAGCATTGAGTTCTTCCATGTCTAACCCGAAGAGGTTCATCGATGCATTGACCACAACGATTAAGAATAAACTACCAAAGTCACGAACCCCAAACAATGTGGCGATCAACGCGATCATCACACTGGATGAAATCGAATATTCAAACCAACGGAAACGGTTGATCCCTAATTGAAGGTCTTGTGCATACTTGTCTTTTTGCCAGACCACGATGAAGTGGGCAACAGCACTAATGAACAAGAAGCTTGAGACTAAGATGGCAAAGGGTAAGTCAAAGAGCTCACGTTGATCGGTAAAGAGTCGTAAGTTTTCAAAATCGAAATTTTGGAAAAATAGGACCACACCAATTTGAAATTCCCCAACACCATCCAATACGCTGCTGAGTAGAAACACCATAGCAATCGCTTGGACTAAGTGAAACGTCCCCATGATGGCATTAAAGCGTACGAGTTTTTTAATTTGTAATTCCATTTTTTCTCCTTTAATATCGTTTAATTTCTAACTATTATACCATTATCATTAGTTTTCAACAATTCACTACAAACTAGAGATAACCGCATCCGTAAAGACAGCTGCAAAGAATACAAGCCACGCAAGAACACTTTTAGCGCCAATGCTCAAGTAGACGTAAACTCGTTCCCCGAAGGTGTAGTCTTTCCACGCTCCTACTTGTCGATACTGCAGATACATGTTGACCGGGAATAAGTTGAAGGACACAAAGTAGGTGGCTAAAATCGCCCATGCATACCATGGAACTTGGTCTAGGTTTCCAGCACTTAGCAAATATAGTAAGATGATTCCCCAAGGGACCAGTCCCACAACACTGCCCCATATAAACGGTTCCCAGTTCACTTCTTCTTTGGGTTTTTGTTGATTTAAGAGTTCCATCATATACCCGAAGATATTCATCGCCGCATTCGCGGTAATGATGAGTAGTAAGCTGGCAAGGTCCTTGACACCAAAGATCGATGCGATTAAGGCAATCATAATACTGCTGGAGATGGCATATTCATACCATCGAAAGCGGTTTGTTCCTTGCACGATTTCACGGTCATACGCTTCCCCACGGTACACAATGATGAAGTGAAATAAACTGGAGACGAGTAAGAAACTCGCGACCCCGTATCCAAACGGTAAAACAAATAATGCTCTTGCATCATTGAATAATTCGCCCGTCATGAAATTCAAGTTTTGAAAGAACACGACAATTTCAGGACTAAATTCAGCCACATTATCAATCACATTAGTTAAGAACAACATCACAATTCCTTGAATCAGGTGCAGTACTCCCATGACTGCATTTAAACGACGTAAACTCATACTTCCTCCACAATTGGTTTTTCTTGTGCCTCATTTTTCATTCGTAGATAGCGATCTTTGGCTTGATCGTTTTGCGCGTATTGAATCAAAAAATCTAGTTTTTTCAGGGTCGATGAGGCAATCGCTGGCGCATCCAGCTCATCCACCATATCTTTAACATAACTGCGATACTTTTGCGACATGTATTCTTGCCAGCACTCTTCGGGTCCGACCAAGAACTTCTTAATGTCGTCAATGAGTCCCGTCATCCAGGCGGTAATCGTAATACTGCCTTGGTGAGTTTGCAAGTAGCGCTGTTTCTCCATATAGACAATCAACGCCGCGGCTTTTTCAATCTTAATATTCTCAATCGCTTTTTCTATACTGTCCTCGACTTCTAGTTTACCCCAGGCATCAAGTAAAAATCCTTTTTCTAAGCGTTCAATCATGTGAACTTGAGGTAAAGTAAGGCCCTCATGGTTATAATCTTTGGTGGGGTCAAACGGGACTAGCATTGAGACATCCGTTAGCACAACCTGTCCCTCATGAATCGCTAGAATTGTACTCGATAACGAACGGGTGAAGATTTGCGAACGTTCTAAATCCCATAAAGTCTTGAAGAGAGTCTCATATTGGGTAAAGTCTAATGGTACTAAAGAGGTCGTCTCACGGTAGGAACTAATGATGTAGCCCAGTTTAAAATTCATGGCTAAGGTATTAGGCACAAAGGCCATTACCTTCTTCGATGGAATCCGAATCAAGTGTTCACGCACCATGCATTCATTAATGAACGCATAGGGTTCTTTCGGAGTCTCTTTGACCAATCGGACTTCTAAGTGATGGCCATGATGCTTAATCACGAAGGTCTTCGTATTCGCGTCGTCGGTCACGGACTCCATGCCAGGATGATTTCCCTGAGAAATCTCATTAATATCGTCAACACTAAGGTCAATTGCTGCAAGCGAACCGGTAATAATATTTTGGTTTTCTTTTAAAAATGTTTGATACATCACTTCTCGTTCTTTTACATTCATGCTAACCTCAAGAGTAGTGTAGCATAGACTACTTTTGAGGAGATTTGTATGCGCTTAGGAGCAATCGAAGCAGGCGGAACCAAGTTTGTTCTTGCTGTTGGCAATGAAGAGGGATCCGTTTTCGTTCGTGAATCCATTCCAACGACCACGCCCGACGAAACCATGGAAAGCGTTCTTGCTTTTTTTACCGCAAATCCGGTCGACCGCTTAGGGATCGGAACCTTTGGTCCGGTTGATTTAAATCCAGAATCAGAGACGTACGGTTCGATCTTACAAAGTCCTAAACTCGCATGGCGAGGCTTTAATTACTTTGAGGCGTTATCCAGTCTGAATGTCCCAATGATGATCGATACCGATGTCAATGTTTGTGCCCTGAGTGAATCGGTAATGGGCAGTTCTAAGGATGTAGATAGCTGCGTCTATATTACCGTCGGTACCGGCATTGGTGGCGGCGCCGTGGTGAACGGGACCACCATTACTGGCTTACAACATCCAGAAATGGGTCATATTCCGGTGATGAAACATCCGAAAGATACCTATGCAGGTCGTTGTCCTTCTCATTCAAACTGCTTGGAAGGACTTGCCAGTGGGCCGGCAATTGAAGACCGCTTTGGCGTCAGTGCGAAAGATTTAGGTCCTGATCATCTCGCATGGGACATTGAGGCGGATTACCTAGCGCAGGCCGTGTATACCTATGCGTTAACCCTCAGTCCAAAGAAAGTAATCCTTGGGGGTGGGGTGATGAATGTACCGGGCTTGTTAGAGAAAATCAAAACCAAATTTATCACCTATAATAATGGCTACCTCGCGCACTTAGATAATGTGGAGGACTACATCGTTCGACCCGGTCTTGGCGATGATGTGGGGATTATTGGATGTTTCTTATTATCATTAGAATAAAAAAATGGATGCCGAGGCATCCATTTTTATTTTGTTATGCTAATGATTCAATTTGATCCGCTAGTTGGTCAACAAACTCTGCACGGGTAATTTCACCTTTTGCAAAGAGTTCATAGATTGGTCCTAGTGTATCCATTCCGAATCCAGGAGGCATATCATTTTGCCACCACGCATACGCTTTACCTGCTTGTGAGTATTGTAATACTGCTGCAGATAGAGGAGTGCTTGGAACTAAGGTTACAGTGCTAAACGCAGGAACCATGTTCGCTTCGTTTACCATGTAGTCATGGCCTTCTGGAGTTGCTGCCAAGTCATTTAAGAATTCTTTGGCAAGTTCGATGGAATCGGAATCTTTGTTGATGACATAGTAGCTAGGTGCGCCAATGAAGATGGAATCATTTTCACCAGGCATCGATGCATGAGGTGCATATCCAATTTCAAAGTTTGCTACGTCTTTTAGGTTTCCATCAATCCAGTTTCCTTGGTGGATGAAGGCTGCTTCGCCACGAGCAAAGAGTCCGACTTGTTGATCATATCCACCAGTTAATAACACGCTTTGGTCTGCATATTCGAATAATAATTCAACCCATTCAGCTAAGCTGTTTAAACGTGCCATGTCTGGAGTACCTGCTAACAAATCAGTAATGACTGAATTGTCAGTATAGTCAAGTTGAGCGGATAAGTACGAGTTAAAGTTATGTAAGCCAGTAACCCATGTCATACCAGCACCAGCTGCCATTGATACCGCAACATATCCAGCTGCTTCTATTTTTTGGAAGGCGTCTTCATATGCTGCTATCGTCGTTAAGCTTGCAGGATCAACCCCAGCTGCTTCTAAGATTTCAGCGTTATAACCCATTCCCCAACCTTCAATCGCTACTGGGAAACCGTAAACAGTTCCATCAACAACGAATTCAAGATCCGTAATGCTAGTCCATGCTTCGCCATCTAATTCTAAGATTTTATCTTGATATTGGTTAAATCCACCAAGACCTTCGATGACAAAGATATCAGGTTGATCTTCGGTTTGGAATTCCGCTAAGATTTGCGTTCCGTACGCACAAGCGTCTCCACCGCATGATTGGACTTCAACCGTGTATCCACGTTCTTCTGCCCATGCTTCCGCATAGGTTGTTAACACACCATCAATCTCAATTTTATTTTGGAAGATTTTAAGTGTGGTTTCTTCTTGCCCACAAGCACTTAAGAGGACAAGTAAGAAAAGTGCACTAAGTGCTAAAAATCCTTTTTTCATGTTACAATCCTTTCTTTTTTCTATTAATTTTTTAATAGACTACTGTAGCTCCTACCCGGAGAAGGGGGTTACTTGATCGCGCCGGAAGTCATTCCCTTGATGATATGTTTTTGCGCAAACAAGAACAAGATAACAACAGGCGTTGCCGCCATTAAAACCGAAGTTAAGATTAAATCCCATTCTTTGACATACGTCCCCGCCAAGTTAGCGACAGCAACCGGTAAGGTTTGAACATCCCCACCCAGTCCAATAACAAGAATCGGTAAGAGATAATCATTCCAAATCCACATGCCGTTTAAGACGAGTAATGTGACAAAGATCGGTTTTAAGATCGGTAAGATAATTTGAAAGAATACTTGCGGTTTGGAGCAGCCATCAATGATCGCTGCTTCTTCGATTTCATACGGAATCGACTTGATGAACCCGTGAAACATAAAGACCGATAACGGAGCCCCAAAGCCAACGTACGCTAACAACATGCCGTGATAGGTGTCTTTAAAGGGAATCCCGGTTCCGATACGCATCAATTCTAATAATCGAACGAGCGGTAGCATCACCACCTGGAAGGGGATGACCATGCCGCTAACAAATAACATAAAGATGATGAAGCTGTATTTTGTTTTGGTTCGAACTAAGACCCACGCTGCCATTCCTGAAAATAAGCCAATCGCGAGTAAACTTGATGTCGTAATAATCACACTATTAAAGAACGAGCGTAAGTATTCAATATTTTGGTTCGTTAAGATGCGGTTGATATTGGTCAATATTTGCCCAAAGTTTTCCGGTAGTCCAATCGGATTCGCAAAGATTTGCGCTGCATTTTTTGCCGAGTTGATTAAGACCAAATAAAACGGAAAGGCAAAGGCTATCAGCAGTAAGAACGTTGCGATTTCTAGAACAATCAATCCAACTTTAATGGGTTCACGTGGAATATCTGGGTTACGCACAGGACGTTTTGAAAGAATCATAGCTCAATCTCCCTGCGTTTATTAAAGTAAACCTGAACCAAACTAATCATCCCTAGGACAAGGAAGAAAATAATCGCTTTCGCTTGGCCCATTCCCATGTTGTATCTCGTAAAGGCTTCTTTGTAAATATCAGAGGCCACTAAATCAAGACTAAACACTGTCTGAGTGACGCTCACGTTATACAAGTTCATGATCCATTCCGGTAATCGAGCGGATGGGAATCCTTGAGTTAAAGACTGCACCGTATCAAATTGTTTAAAGCTAGTGACTAAGGTTAAGAACAAGGAAATCGTAAAGGCCTGTGCCACGAGGGGTAAAACGACATGACGTAATCGCTGGAAGGCATTTGCTCCTTCTATTTTCGACGCTTCAATGAGTTCCATCGGAACGTTTTGTAAGGCCGCAATGTAAATCATCATGATATAGCCCGCATATTGCCAGGTTACGACCGTGATTAAGGCAATCATTGCTGTGTCTGAATCAACCAATAAGGATCGTTCAAAGCCTCCCCCTAATTCAACGACGGCTTCATTAAAAATAAATTGCCAAATATACCCAAGGACCAAACCCCCAATTAAGTTGGGAAGAAAGAATCCTGCACGGTATACATTTTTAAGTTTTAGGTTTTGCGTCACGATTAATGCTAACGAGAACGCAACTGCATTGATCGCAATAATATTCAGTCCGCTATATAAAGCGGTGCGCATAAACGAGTAGAAAAATTTAAAATCGCCGACTAGCACCAAATAGTTTTCTAATCCAATAAACAGCTGACGACCGGTATTTAGACCCGTCCAGTTGGTTAAGGAGAAATAGACCCCCATGATAAACGGAACGATAACCATAAGTAAAAATCCACCTAAGGCAGGCATTAAAAAGTAGACGAAAATACGGTTCTGCTGAGCTGTAGTGGTGTCACCGGTCCATTGTCTAAAGATAAAGGATGTAATTGGACCTTTATTTGCTTCGATCTCTAACGCTTCATAATTTTGCGTTGACACATTTCGAGTCAAAAGCCGTTTCAAAGCGCGAAACGGAATAATGAAAAGCACTACAGCGATAGAGACTAAGGTGTAAAGCAAATAAGTGGGACTTTTCTTCACATGAGTACGAAGTGTTTGCATGGGTCCTCATTCAGTAATAGTTTGATTCTTGTAGTATTTTATCAAGCGCTTTCATTCTTGTCAATTTAAAATTAAGGGCGTGTAAAGGTATTTTCCATTCCCGCCTTCAAGCCTGTTGTGTG
>CBFHOU010000003.1:36054-45183 GCA_965657695.1 Bacillota bacterium
TGAACAAGCAGCTCTCCGCGATCATACAGGCTGAGTTCTAACGTCGCATCGATCGATTCATGGACTGTTTCTTCCATCAATGCGCCATCCACCGGGCCTACTAGATTCACCCAGTGATCGCGCGTGGCTACAACATGTAGACGAAAGCGACCACGGGTCATTTCGAGTTCAACCTTGGTTGCTGTTTCATTTAAAATTCCTAGTTTGGCTAGATTATAAATCGCAAAACGGTATTCATCTTTTCCATATCGGAAAATCCCAAACCAACCTTTAATCGATAAACCTAGAACAGGTAAAATGCCAACCGAAAAACTGAAACTAGCCTCTGGGACATCAAAATGATTCGATTGCAACCACATGTGATGTGGGGGAAAACGGTGACCATATGTTTTTTCGATGTATATCTTGGCCGACGTAATGGTCTTTCCTTCAACACTCAGTGTCCCTGTAAAGTCCCCATCGAGATAAATCACTTCTTGGGCCGTATTTAAGGGTAAGTAGGAGATAATTGACATTGCTGATTCGGACCCCATGGTTTTGGCGATTCGCACCGTATTGCTAAATCGGCCTTCAATTTGAATCCGGTTGTTCGCAACATTAATTTCATACGGGGAGATGTATTGGTCGCTAATCCATAATAGTTCACCATCTTCACGAAATTGATGAAGCGGATAACGAAGGTAATCACAGGATGTGTCCTTGGATGTGAATAATTGGAGAAAGGCATGAGGGTCTTTGGCGGCTTTGGATAACGCGAAAATAACCGCTACGTTGACATCTTCTTCGGCATTCACAAAGCGTAAATACCAGCCTTCAAAATAGTTACTTGGGCGACGGTTTTGATAAGCAAATGGTTGCATCGAGGCCTCCTAGACAGTGATACAATAAGGCAGGAGGAACAAATGTCACTCATAAATGCCGTCTTAGTATCGTTTGGAATTATTGTATCGTATTTTTTGTTCTTCTTTTTTGTTGGTACTCGAATCAAGAACAATTCGATTGTTGATATGGGGTGGGGAGCTGGCTTTGTCATTCCAACCGTGATTCTTTATTTCTTTACCACAGGGACCGATCCGCAATTCCTAGTGATGTTTTTTGTTAGTTTCTGGGGGATTCGATTAACCTACTATTTAATCAAACGCAACTGGGGAAAACCGGAAGACTTCCGTTATAAATTATGGCGCCGGCAATGGAAAGACAAAGCAGTTATTCATGCCTTTGTTCGAGTTTATTTATTACAAGCGCTCATTATGATGATAGTAGGATTACCGGTCTTTTTGTTTATGACAAGCTCAAGTAATGAGATTTCCTTTAATCTCTGGTCCTTACTAGCGATTGGGTTATATTTTTTAGGATTAGCCTTTGAAGCGATTGGGGATTCGCAGTTAAAAGAGCATCGTAAAAGCGTAGCTACCGGAGTCATTTCAACTGGTCTATGGGCGTACACAAGACATCCCAATTACTTTGGCAACAGTGCGTTATGGTTTGGCATTACGTTATTTATCATCATCCATCAGCCGACGCTTTGGTGGACCCTCATCTCCCCTGTGGTGATGACATTGATTTTATATTTTATTAGTACGCCGATGTTAGAACGTCGGATGCAAAAGAAACCCGGCTGGGAAGAGTACGCAGCTCGTACGCGTATGTTTATCCCGTGGTTTCCTAAGGAGAATGTATGAATATTGTAGTAAGTTTTATTGTCGCGTTTGTCGTATTTTTAGCGATTGATGCCGCATGGTTGTTTACCTTTGCACCAACGTTTTACAAAAAACACATTGGACATTTAATGGCCGAAAAACCAAATCTAACGGTCGCCGGGATCTTTTATGTCATCTTTATTACAGGACTCGTCTACTTCGTTTTGCTTCCCGCAACGGTGGATCAAAACTGGGTGATTGCCTTAACCAATGGCGCCATGTATGGCTTAGCCACCTATGCTACGTATGATTTAACCAATCATGCAACCTTAACGAACTGGAGTCCCACAGTCACTGTGATTGATATTAGTTGGGGCGTCTTCTTAAGTACGTCGGTTAGTCTGGTCAGTTATTTTATTTTAGGATTATTCTAAGCCACTTCGGTGGCTTTTTTTAAAGCATATTACTTATTAGTACCCATCTAACATTGATATAATCAACTCAATCTGGAGGAAGATATTAATGAAAAGAATTGCACTACTGTTAAGTTTATTTCTTGTTATTGGATTAAGTGCATGTGAGACTGACTCCAATAGTCAAGAATCGAGTTCAGAACCAATAATGGAAATGCCAGTTGCCGAATCTTCAGATGATAATTCTAAAGATGACAACTCAAACGAGGACGATTCCTATGATGAAGATTCGTATGACGATGATTCCTATAATGACGATGATTCATATAATGACGATGATTCCTATAATGACGATGATTCCTATGACGACGATTCCTATAATGACGACGATTCCTATAATGATGATGATTCCTATGATGACGATTCGTATGATGACGACGAATATGATGATTCCGAGTCTAACGATTCAAATACCTCCGTTGACGAGGAAGAATCCACGGATGAGGTTTTTACAACGGAGACCTTAGCGTATTATGATGGTAAAGAAGGTCGTCCTGCCTATGTCGCAGTGGATGGAATCGTATACGATTTAACGAATTCTGATTATTGGCGAAATGGAAGCCATTACGGGGGTGTTACCGCAGGCAAAGATTTAACATCCCAATTTGCGAATCAACATGGAGATAACCGTCTCGCACGGTTCCCAATTGTTGGAACATTTGTAGAGTAAAAGACAACCTCACGGTTGTCTTTTTTTACAATGGATAAATTACGGATGTGAGATCTTCGCTAATACGCCATAATTCCTTAGCATCTTTGATATTGCGAGAGGCTTTGGAGCTTTTGACAATCGTGGCTTCTCCTTTGATTTCCGCAAAGCCATCGGGGCCAATGTATTCACCCCCGAGTAACGGTTCGAAGCAGGCATATAAGGTCGGCAGTGCACCGGCTTCGGCCGATTGAATGAAAAACGACATCATTTGAAATAACCGACGCATTAGCGGACCACTCGACAATTGATCAAATAAATTCGTCTTGGATACCCCAGGGTGAACGACAATTGATTTAATGTTCGACTCTGCAAGTTTTAATCGGCGGTCGAGTTCATACCCGAAGTGTAGATTGGCAAGCTTCGAACGACCATAGGCTTTTTGCGGAGCATACGAGCCCTTTCGCTCAAACTGTAGATTACTAAAGTCTATCGTTCCGGTCCGATGTGCTAACGAAGACACCGTAATAATTCGACTATTGGGGGTTGCTTGAAGTAAGGGTAGGAGTTCTCCCGTGAGGGCAAAGTGACCCAAATGATTGGTGCCAAACTGATGTTCAAATCCATCCTTGGTTGTTTGATAAGGCCCATACATGAC
Organism: Bacillota bacterium; assembly: GCA_965657695.1. GTDB lineage: Bacteria > Bacillota_I > Bacilli_A > MAG-NZ > MAG-NZ > M30B81. Next base: position 39,475 of record CBFHOU010000003.1, read on the forward strand.
CCCTGCATTATTGATTAAGAAATCCAAGCGTTTATATTCTTGTTTGATTTCATCACTAAAGCGTTTAATACTCGATAAATCCGCAAGTTGTAGTTCTTTAAAGACGACTTTAGCCGCAGGAAGCTCTTGTTGAAGGGTTGCGATTGCGGCCGTTGCTTTGACTTCATTTCGTGAGGCCATAATGACAGTTGCTTCCAAGCGAGCCAGTTCTCTTAGTGCTTCATAGCCAATCCCGCTGTTGCCACCAGTGACGATAACAACATGATCGGGGATGGGTTGATAGTTTGTTAATGACATAGTTTCACCTAGTGGACATTATAACAGTCTTCTCTTCGTTAAAGTGATACAATACCCACGATGAGATTAGTTCGAGATACCTTTGTCTTGTTTATGTTGCTGGTGTTAACCGCGAGCACATTTCAAGGACCCACAGGATGGGAAAATGAAGGGCTCTTTCCCTGGGAAGACCCCAATCGATTGTTACTAAGCCAAGCTCAAATTGAAGAGCTGTCTTTTATCATTCAAAGCTTACCCCTCTTAGAAGATGCACGGATTACCTTTAAACATTTATATACCTCTGCTTCTGATTCTAGTTTTCAGTCCATTCAACTCAAACAACGACTCGATGAACCGGGGATCACACGGTTTTTATCGGGCTACGGGGAATCTGAGTTTATTGCCTATTATGAAACTCGGGAACCGTTAGCTATTTCCACCTTTACCAAAACATGGGATGAAACCAATCTCATGCTGACAACATCCTCAGAAATCGCACGAATGATTGGGAGCTTTCCGGTGGAAGTCACGACCTCCATGGAGGCGGTTCATATTATCTTTGGGTTTGGGTCGTCGACTTATGAAGACGGTGTTTTAACCTTGTATGTTTATACCTTGGATATTTACCGCACCTTATCTGCGATGGAGGAAGTCTTGTTTGATTTATTACTCCAAGACTATATTCGAGAAAATCCGTTGTTTCCTGAGTTTTCCTGGGTACAAGCAATCATTGATGATGGCTCATACGTCTCGAAACGGGCGTCAGAATCTGATTTATTAGACCGTGCTGAAAGTTTGATTACGTATTACGGGGTGCAAACGAATCCAACTCGGTACTCCCAGGAATTACTCCTAGAATCGAGGGAGCGAATTAGTAACCGAGCTCCGCTGTTAGAAACGGTCGCGTTAACGCCACCAGCTCAAGCATCGACCGAAGCGCAGATGTTACCTTTAGTCACACCGTACACGTCAGCGATTTATGAGTTTGCGGATTTAATCACCTTTGAAGACCCAAGTTTGTTTGAGTTTACACAGCTAACAGGAAGTGGCATCCAAAATGTCTATGACCGCCGGATTGATCGGTATGAGGATATTCCCGGCTACTTCTTCACCTCCAGCTACCAAGGCGGAAAGACGATTGATGTCTTTGTGAATCAGGAGTTTTTAACTGAGACGATTGCGACCAGTGTTGCCACCTATTATTCTCGCATTTTAGGCCAACTCCCATTTAAATTTATCAATTCTATGGACCGGATTTGGATTCATTTAGGCCAAGCCCAACTAGGGGGGGGAAACAGAACCCTTGTGATTCATACCGATAAAGCCGGTACCTTCGAACAACGTCGTGTTTTGGAAGAAGTCATTTTGCATGAAGTATCCCACACGTTATTTGATTTTGAACTTGATCCCGTTGTTAGTTTAGACCAGTGGCAACAAGCACAAAACGCAGATAATGCCTTTATTAGTGAATACGCAGAAGAGTTTCCAATTACCGAAGACCCTTCGGATACCATGGTCGCTTATTTTGCCGCTCGCAAGTTTCCCGAGCGCTTTAACCCCCTCATTCCAGCACTCATCGAATCGATGATCCCTAATCGGTTAGATCTCTTTGATACGATTGATTTTGACCGTCCGTAAGGACGGTTTTTTTATTCCCAGTGATACAATAGATTAATGATAAAAATCAGTGTCAAAGAGATGGTTCAATTTGTGTATCAAAGCGGCGACTTGCAAAGTGAGCTTTCTTTAGGACGTGATCAACTCGGCTCCGATTTACACCGTAAACTGCAAGCAAGCTACCATTCAGATGACCAAGCCGAAGTGTATGTAAAAGCTGTAGTACAAGCCGCCGGTGAAACCTTTGACATATCAGGTCGCATGGACGGACTGCGTGAGAATGCCACACGCGTGGAAGAGATTAAATCGACAGCCAAAGACCTGGATGAGATCGAGCTCAATACAACCCCAGCGCATCTAGCACAAGCAAAAATTTATGCGTATATGTATCTACTTGAACATCCAGCAACCTCAATGGGGATTGATTTGGTGTATATATCGATTGACGATGAACAAACCAAGGTTTTATCCATTGATTGTTCCTATGATGAATTAGAACGCTTCTTCTTTGATACGTTAGAAACCTTTGCGGTATGGATGAGTGCACGCCAAGCTCACCGCGATCACGTCATTCAAATGACCCAAGAATTACAATTTCCATTTACTCGAAGAGCCGCTCAAGACATGTTCATGAAAGGGATCTACCAAACCTTACAGCAACAAGGAGTCTTATATGCGGTAGCCCCCACAGGCACTGGAAAAACCATGGGGGCCTTATTTAGTGGACTAAAAGCCAAAGGGGCGGAAGAAACCTTGTTTTACTTGACCGCTAAAAACTCCCACAAACAACTCGCGATGGACTCCATGGCGATGTTAAACAATCAAGGACTCTCAGCGATTAGTGTCGAACTCACGGCCAAAGACCACGTTTGTTTTTTAGACGAGCGAGACTGCGATCCTAAGGTTTGTCCGTTTGCCAAAGGCTACTTCGATAAGATTCAAGGTGCGCTTCAAGAATGTTTGGAGACGACAACGCACTTTACCCGACCGGTGATGGAAGAATTTGCCAAAGCCCATGAAGTGTGTCCGTTTGAGTTATCGTTAGACATTTCAACCTATGCAGATGTTGTCGTGTGTGATTACAATTATGTCTTTGACCCCAAAGCTCGTTTGGTTCGTTATTTTGAGATGGACCGTCCGGTGAAACTCTTAATCGATGAAGCGCATAATTTAGTGTCTCGCTCCAAGTCGATGTATTCCGCAACCTTATCGGCCGAGCAACTTTGGCCGATCTTAGAATTTAAAATACCGCAAAAGAACAAACGTAGTTTATTAGCCGTGATTCATTACTTAGAAAAGCCGTCATTTGATCAACCGGGTCTGGACCCGGTGATCACTCACTTGGTGAATACCGCGTTTGATCAACTTAGTGATTATTTACTGACACAAGCTAAACATCCGAATCGTAAAGAGTTACTCAAAGGACTCTTTCATTTGCTGGACTTTCGCCGAATTACTCGATTGGTCAATGATACGTACCATCTCATTCACGATGGGGATACTCAAACCCTTAAACTTGCGTGTCTAAATGCCAAAGAACACCTTCAAGAAAGCATTAATTCCTTACGCGGGACGATTTTATTCTCCGCCACCCTCGAACCTCTCCCGTATTTTCAAGCGTTTCTAACGGGCGACACGGGAAAGGTGTTACGGGTGGATTCACCGTTTGATTCCTCTCAGGTATTTAGTGGAGTCATGAATGGGATTGATGTTCGCTATCAAACAAGGGCTCAAAGCATTGAACCGATTTCCTCGGTGATTCAAGCCTTACAAAAGACCGGTAAGAATACCATTGTCTTTGCCCCCAGTTACTCGTTTATTGATCAACTAAAGCCGCATCTTCCCGAACAAGTAATTCTCCAAACCAAAGACTTAAGTCTTGAGGAACGCGACCAAATTATCCAACGCTTTAAGGATGAACAAGGAATGCTCGGTGTCTTTGTCGTCGGTGGTGTCTTTGCCGAAGGTGTTGACTATACCGGTGAGATGCTGGAGCAAGTCCTCATCATCGGGGTCGGAATGCCCGGCATTGATTTGGAAAACAACTTAACCAAAGACTTGTTTGATCAACAAGGGGCAAACGGATTTGATTATGCATATAAATACCCAGGCGTCTCCAAAGTTATTCAAGCCGCAGGCCGTTTAATTCGAACGGAGACTGACCGGGGGGTTCTTCTATTTATCGATACCCGCTATGACCAATCGTTTTATCAATCGATGATTCCCTCCTTTTATGGATCACTTCGAACGATAAACGATGTCAACGAACTGCAAGGCCACTTAAATCATTTTTGGGCAAAAAAATAAGAGCCGTTTGGCTCTTTTGTTTTAAATGGTGCGGATGATGTGAGTCGAACACACACGAGCATTTGCTCACTACCCCCTCAAGATAGCGCGTCTACCAGTTCCGCCACACCCGCATGGTGCTTGTTTATCTTATCAAAACTTCCCTTTTGCTACAACAGAAAACGGCCCTTATGCGAGGGCCGCTTTAATTTCACTAATGACTGCAATCATCGTAGTGACAATTTCTTCTTTGTCAAAGTGGATGGTAGTCTCATACCCTTGCTCTGTCAGAATCGGAACATGAATAAAGCCAACGGGTAATTTTTTGGGTAAATGGTATAACGCTTCATACATAATGTGATTACATACAAAGGTACCAGCCGTATTCGTAATTTGAACCTTGAGTCCCGCTTCTTTGAGTTTGGGAGCGATGTTATAAATCGGTAAGCGGGTAAATAGTCCATCGGGCCCTTTTCGTTCAATCTTGGATTGAATGAGTTGAACCCCATCGTTGTCGTCAATGCGGGCATCGTCCATGTTAATGGCGATTCGCTCCAACGAGACATAAGGACGGTTCTCGGCTTCACCCAGCAAAATAACAACATCCGGTTTATAACTCGATACTGCTTGGCGAAGGAGAGGATAACTACGATGAAACGAGGTTGGTAAAATTTGTACTTGGATATCAATTCGTTCTTTTAAGGCCTCTAAGACGAGCTGGGACGCATTGGTCGCCTCTCCCTTAAAGGGATCAAAAGCAGTAACTAATACATGCATTAGGTTTCTCCTAGTTGAACGGCTTACATATGCCGGATTTTACTACGCCAACACCACAACATGAAGACGCTACGATGGCATTATCCATGCTATCGCAACGAAGACCCCCGTGACGGCGTAGCCACGTTGAATTCCTACGATGTAAGTACATAATACACTAAACCTGACCATACGGATGACTGGTATGAGTATAAGAAACTTAGTATCATAAGCTCCATAACAATGAAAGATGACTACTAGAAAACGAATCCGTCTGATCTCATTGGCAATCCTCGCCCCAGCAGCAAGATCAACAAATAGAATGAAGAGGATTCAAAAGTATAAAGGGTAACCATTGTGTTCCAAGAAATTCTCCAAACGCTAGTGTATCTTAGTGTTTTCTCCTATTCGAAATGAAAAACAAGAAACTAATTACATACCTCGTAAAATAACGATAATTTGTCTGTGATTATGGTATAGTAACACGAATATAAATCTATTGGATAAAAAGATGGAACCCGAATACACGATCAAAGATGATGCCATAGCATCTACCGAAACGGTAGAAACAGACGCCTATCAAGAACCGGCTTCTGATGCTGAGCCCATTCAACAAAATACCGAATCAACCAATGTACCAGAAGACTCGGATAATTCGTTTGTCAACGAACGTCCTGCTGAGGAATCCGGAGGACCCAAACTCGACCAACAAGTCGCAGACCAAGCAAGTTCTTCGTCCAACAACGTCGCGGGAATGTTTACGACCACCGCTGG
>CBFHOU010000004.1:0-43715 GCA_965657695.1 Bacillota bacterium
CTATCAAGCCGGGATTTCACACTTTCTTTAGCAATCATTGTATTAATGCTAAAGTGCTTTCCAATATCACGTAAAAAGGTAATCACATCATATTGCTTGGTCCAATCATAGTTGTTCACCATTTTGGCGTTCACAATACGAGAGATTTGAGCGTTTAACGCCGCCACGTTATGGTCAATGGCTGCTTGGTCTAATAAGTTACGCTCAGCGCTTTTACCGGAAGGGTCGCCAATCATTCCCGTGGCACCCCCAACTAAAAGCACTGGAGTATGTCCCGCCTCTTGCAGACGGCGTACATTAATCAAGCCAAACAAATGGCCGACATGTAAACTGTCACCGGTCGGGTCAATCCCTAAGTAAAAGGACAATTTTTGATTGTTAAGCTTGTCGATAAGAGCTTCATCGGTTATTTGGGCCACCGCTCCACGGGCGACTAATTCATCATATAGTTTCATGCGTAAGTAAGGGCTCAAGCTATGAGCCCACTCCTTGTTTTATTTCGTGGTTCCACGTTCTACAATGCCAAACGGAATTTTAACTTCCAACTCATCCAGTGTCCCATCTTCCATTAAGACGGTGAGCATCTCCATGGCTTGCTTTCCAATTTCAAACGTTGGCACATCCACGGTGGATAATTGCGGACGGGATAATAATGCTGTACGGGTATTTTGAAAACCATACACTTCAACATCATCCGGAACGTTGTGACCTAATTCAATCGCAACATTTAAACAAGCGACGGCAATCGAGTCACGAACGCCGATAATCGCATCGACCTTATTGTTACGTAAAAAATCCGTTACCACAGGATAATTGACATGTGGTTTGCCAGAGGTTCGTAAGATAATCGGATCAAGACCCGCTTCTTTCAAGGCTCGTAGATAGCCCATTTCTTTGGCTTGATTCATGGAGTAATAACGACGGGTTTGCGCAAGCATGATCTGGTTGCGTCCGCGCTTGATTAATTTTTGCGTAATGTCATACGCTGCTTTTTCATAATCGATGTTGACGGTTGGAATCGGTGTTTGGTCATCATCGACCATCACATTCGCAACAACAATCGGCATTGACATGGTTTTCATGTAACTAATGTCTTCTTCTAAGACCAAGTCGTTTAGGTAGAGTACCCCATCAACTTGCGATGCCACGACATCTGCCCATACATCCTTACTACTACGGTCTTCCCCTTCGGCAGGAAAGACTAAAATCTGATAGCCATATGAATTCGCTAATAAGGCAATCCCATTCACCGCTTCGGCCACGGAGGCACGCGAGAAATCAGGCACGACAATTCCAATAAAAGTGGATTTGCGTGACGCGAGTCCTCGAGCAATCGCATTTGGACGGTACCCCAGTTCATTAATGACTTCCATGACGCGGTCACGTGTTGATTGCTTGACCTTTTCAGGATAATTAAGGACCCGAGAGACCGTAGCTAGGGAAACATTGGCTTTGCCAGCGACTTCATAGATGGTTACTTTTGGTTTTTTCATATTTTTCACCTAATCGTAAACGTTTACATCATTATAGCGTATAGCGAAATAATTAGGCAAAGGAAAATGAAAATATTTTCATAAAAAAAACACGGCTAGGCCGCGTTTGTTTCACAATCTTTATTTGAACATCGGATTTCCTCATCCTTGGTAATCATCAACATGCCACAACTATCGCAGTTTTCTCCAGTCGGTGGGTCATTGACAATATGTTTACACTTGGGAAACTGATTACAAGCATAGAACGTTTTACCTTTGTTGCGGCCTTTACCCGCAACGCGTTCCACCATTTCCCCTTTTTTACAAAGCGGACAGGTGACGCCAGTGGAGACCACTTCTTTTTTCGTTTTCTCAATAAATTTGCACGCTGGGTAATTACTGCAAGAGACGAATTTGCCAAAACGACCAATTCGCTCAACCAGTTCTTCCCCGCAATCTGGGCATTTTCTTCCCACAGGGACTGGGGCTTTTTTCTCCATGTTTTCATACGCATGGTCCAAGGTGGATTGAAACTCTTGATAAAAGGTGTCAAGAACCTTCACCCCTTCTAGACTCCCTTGGGAGACATCATCCAGTTGCTCTTCCATGTTGCGAGTGTAATCAACATTAATAATGGTGGAGAAATATTGATCTAAGGATGCCGTCGTTTCCATTCCTTGTTCAGTGGGGATGAATCGTCGTTCTTCCAGGGTGACATAGCCCCGTTGTTTGATGGTATCGACAATTGACGCATAAGTACTCGGGCGTCCAATGCCTTGTTCTTCTAATGTCTTAATTAATGTCGCTTCGGAATAGCGAGCGGGTGGTTTGGTAAACTTTTGTTCCGGCTTGATCTCGTCCGGGGTTAATCGTTGACCTTCTTTGACCGCCGCAAGCGACTTGTCTTTAATACGGTCAAAACTGTACATCGCCAAATAACCATCAAAGGATAATTCCTTGCTTTCCATTTGAAACAGATAGTCATTATTATCGAGCTCGACTTGACGAACGTTGTATTCGGCTTCTTTCATCATTGACGAAACAGCACGCTCATAAATTAAGGTATAGAGTTTCAGTTCTTCCGGCGATAAGTATTTCTTCAACGAATCTGGTGTTCGTTCAACCGAGGTCGGACGAATCGATTCATGGGCATCTTGTGCTCCTTTAGCTTTGCCTTGTTGGGCTCCTTTGTAATACTCGTTGCCAAAGGTTGTTTCAATATAAGTTTTGGCTTGATCAATAAACTGTCCACTTAAACGGTATGAATCGGTACGCATATAGGTGATGAGTCCTACGGTTTCACTACCAATGTTAATTCCTTCATACAACTTTTGCGCCACAATCATCGTACGCTTCGCGCCAAAAGATAACTTAGCCGATGCTTCTTGTTGCAAGGTCGAGGTGGTAAAAGGCAGTTTCGCTTTGGACTTACTAATTCGTTCTTTAATTGTTGTAACGGTGTATTCGCTGTCAAGCTTTGCGAGAACATCATCCATTTCTTCTTTTGAATGAATCTCAAATTTCTTGGATTTGTACTTTGTTAATTCCGCGACATCCGGAAAATGGACTTGCAAGGTCCAGTATTCAACGGGTTCAAAGGCTTGGATTACTTTTTCCAAGTCAACAATTAACTTTAAGGCAACACTTTGAACGCGTCCTGCCGATTTGGATTTGATTTTAGATTGAAGTAATTTGGATAATCGAAATCCAATAATACGGTCTAAAATACGACGCGTCTCTTGGGACTCGACCAATTCATAATCAATCTCACGCACATTCTTAAACGCTTGTAAGACGGCTTCTTTGGTAATTTCATTAAAGACTACACGGTTCACTTCGTTGTCCGGTAAACCCAAGACTTGAGCAATATGCCAACTAATTGCCTCACCTTCGCGGTCCGGGTCAGTCGCTAAAAAAACGCGGTCTGATTGCTTCGCCGCTTTTTTCAGGTCTTTGATAACCGATTCTTTGCCTTTGATGACGATATAGTTTGGAACAAACCCGTTTTCGACATCCACCCCTAAACCGCCTTTGCCTGTGGTCGCAAGATCACGAATATGGCCCACCGAAGATACGACTTTATAGTCGCTACCTAAGTATTTCTCGATGGTTGAGGCTTTGGTGGGTGATTCAACTATTACAACGTTCATGTTTCCTCCAAAGGTACAGTAACAGTTATAACGACTATGGAATACGAATGTCAATCAAAACAAGTTGAAAAAAAAGTAGCCTACGGCTACAAATCAAAAAATAATTGTGAGGCGGCTGCGACCGGCGCAAAACTTTGACGATGGATACCAGGGATTACCCCATGGGTTTGTAATGCAGATAGATGGCGCTTTGTCCCATAGCCTTTGTTATGAATAAAGTCATAAGCAGGATATTGTTGATCAAGCTCAATCATGTGTCGGTCTCGCGTTACTTTCGCAATGATACTTGCGGCAGCAATCGAGATGGATTGTTCATCTCCTTTAATGATGGACGTTGTATTCTCAAGCTTTAAGTCCACTGCGTCAATTAAGGCGTGATCGTATATTGCTCGATCTAATAAGGCATTCATGGCTTTTTTTGTCGCGTTTAAAATGTTGATGTGATCAATTTCTGCCACGTCAATAAATTCAGTATCGATATACATGGCCTTCTGGGTAATTTCATCAAACAATCGTTCCCGAGTTTTCGCGCTCAGTTGCTTCGAGTCATTCAGACCGATAATTCGTTGATGGCGGTCTAAAATGACCAAACTAACAACCAGCGGGCCGGCTAATGCCCCGCGACCAACTTCATCGACACCAGCAATACGATGATCACCGCGTTGATAATATAACGTTTCAAAGCGGTCCATCGAAGGAAACCTTTCCGATGCGACCTTTTTGTAAGTCATGAATCAGCGCATGATACACGCGATCATAGTCAATCCCGCCTCCTTGCTTCATTCCGCGATGCTGACCAATGTGGTCCAAGATTTCAAGCGGGTCCGTGGCTTCTGTTAGGTAGGTTTGTGCTAGTTGCTTGGGATAATGTTTACCCATATATTTAAGAATAAATAACGCCAATTCATCAACGACCACATGGGTCATTGGAATCATACCGAGGGCCGCGAGGCGAAGGGCTTGATCTTGGTCGTCAAATTTTTGCCATAACAACCCTGGGGTATCAAGCAAGCGCCATGTTTTCGAAATAGGAATCCATTGTAAGTGTCGAGTTACGCCAGGACGATTTTCCACTTTCGTTTTCGCTTTCCCGGACAAACGATTAATTAAGGTTGATTTCCCTACATTGGGAATTCCCACCACAAGTGCTTGAACCACCGGTTTATCCACTACGGCCCTGGTCGCTTGTTGCAACGTTTTTGTCACGGAATCATGAAGCAAATCGAGTACAATGACCGGTTCATCAACCGTAGCAAGATCGCGTTGTAATTGAACAGGGTCGGCCAAATCTTTTTTTGTCCAAATTTGAATAATCGGTTTATGGGAGACCCATTCTGCAAGTAAGGGGTTTTTCGACGAGAAAGGAATTCGAGCATCGCGCAGCTCATAGATGACATCAATGTGTGAGGCAAGCTCTTTAATTTCACGAAGAGTTTTCGCCATATGTCCCGGAAAGTACTGAATTACCATGGCAGCACCTCCGATAAATTGACCAGCACCCGACCCTCGACTTGAGTTAAAGGAACCACCCCGTAACTTCGCGAATCGACACTTTGGGCTCGGTTGTCTCCTAACACAAAGACATAACCTTCAGGAACCGTGTTGCAATTGCCGGCTTGAAAGCATGAAAAACGGTAGCCACTTTGAGAAGTTATATAGTCCTCTGAAAGTGGGGTACCATTTCGGTAAATGATGCTTCCATCGGTGGTCAGTTCATCCCCAGGAAGACCAATTATTCGTTTGATCATATACTCTTCCGTAAAGTGTGACGTCGTTTGCGGTGTAATATGTAAAATCGCAATGTCAGAATGGGTAACTCGAGCTGGTAGGAAAATGAGAACACGGTCGCCAGTGACAAACGTTGGGCTCATACTCACCCCGTTTACTTGGGCTGGATAAATGACAAATCCAAGTAGCACATAGACAAACGCAAACGTCGATACGAGCTGCGTGGCAAACTCTAAGAGACCCGGGGAAAAACGACGAAGACGCTCATCCTCTTTCATAATTTCATCGACCATGAGAAAAACAACCCCACCTAGAATCGCAAGAATCAAGAAGGGGTCGTAACTAGATAATCGTGAATTCACTGCAAAGAGTCGTGTTGCCGCTAACACTACCGCACTAAGACTCAAGATAATCAGAGATTTCATGAACGATACATCTCTATGAATTGTTCCATCGTAATGAGAACTTTGCGGGGGGTTTTGGAGTTTTGTGGCGAAACAATGCCAGCACTTGTGAGTTGTTCAAAGATGTTAGCCGCTCGGTTATACCCAATATTAAATTGTTGTTGGATTTTATTAATCGATGCGTAGTCCATCTCAATGACATACTCGGCAACATCCAGAAACAATTCATCTTGTTCGCCCATATGTTTGGCACGTTCTAATTGATCACTCATTGCCTCTTGATTCAACAAGTAGTGTTGGGGGTATTGTGATAGGTACTCGGTAACAGCATCGATTTCTGATTCTGATACATAGGCCCCTTGAAGCCGTTTAACCCTAGACCCCGAGTACACAAATAACATATCACCGTTACCCAGTAAGCTTTCTGCCCCTTGATAATCCAAAATAACCATCGAGTCCGTGTAGCTGGACACCTTCATTGCGATACGGGTGGGAATGTTTGATTTTATCGTTCCTTTAATGACATCGACACTCGGACGTTGTGTTGCAATTAGTAAGTGAATATTCGCGGCTCTTGCTTTTTGCGCGATGCGAGCCACACTCACCTCAACATCGGCCCCAGCTTGGGCCATTAAGTCAGCCATCTCTTCAATAATGACCACTAACGTTGGGATATGTTCGTAACCTTCATCTTCACGGCCTTTAATCTTCTCGTTATAACTGGCCACATCGCGAACACCCAACAAGTACATCTTGTCGTAACGTCGTTCCATTTCATCCACCGCCCAGCGCAATACTTCTGCGGCGATTTTGGCATCATGAATGATCGGGGTTGCTAAATGAGGTACTTTGGCATATGCCGCAAGACCGACCCGTTTCGGATCGATTAAGATGAGCTTTAATTCATCAGGATGCGACTTTAGTAATAAGCTGATTAAGACGGTATCAATGCAAACACTTTTCCCAGATCCTGTGGCTCCGGCAATGAGTCCATGGGGCATTTTATTAATATCGGCAATGATGGTTTCATTACCTAAGTCCACCCCTAAAATAACATCCAGTGGTTTTGAATTCTTCACAAATTCTTCGTCAATGAGATTTCCAAAATTCACGATTTCACGAACCGGATTGGGGACTTCAATCCCAACCGTTTGTTTTCCGGGGATGGGAGCTTCGATGCGTATATCGACCGCTGCTAGATTCATCTTTAAGTTCGAAGCAATCGAGCTAATCCGGTTGACCATGACGCCTTGGTCTAAGCGAATCTCAAATAGCGTTACCGTAGGACCATGGGTATAATCAATGACCTTACCTCCAATTTTGAAGTTGGCTAGGGTCATGTCAATAATTTCACGTTGTTGTTCAATATCTTCTTCCGATGCGGTTTGAATACGTTCTTTTTGTTGTAATAGGCTAAGCGACGGATGCTGGTAGGTCATCTTTGCTCGTGGTGTAATAGGCTCTTCAAAATCAAAGGCTTCTTGTTGTTTCGGTTCTGGTTCAGGTTGAGTAGGTGATTGTGGTGGCGTAGGTTCAGCATCATCTTCAATAACGACCTCTTCGTCATCATCCAACTCGTTATCATCAAGCATCCAATCACTTTCAACGGCTGGAGTGGGCTCAGATACAGCAGGTGCTGATGGTTGAATGTTAGGCTCTGGCGAATCTTGTGGATCAAGATCAAGGGGTTCATAATCCCCCAAAACCTCATTTAAATCTGCGTCACTGAGTGGTTGAATTTCGTCTTCTAGGCCAAATGGAATGGATAACTCATCGCTAACTTTTTCAATTGGAGCCTCAGGCTTGGGTTCGAGTTTAGCATAGCCTTCACCTTGCGATGGAGCCGCTTTCTTCTCTTGGTAAATATCATCGGGACTGACGATATTAAACTCGCGTTTATATCGTTCTTTTTTATCTTCTTCAAATTTCTTATCTTTACGAAAATCGTCATACCGCTTGTTAACTCCTTTTTGGAGTTCATTTTGTGGAATGACGATGTCATCTTTATTTTTTGCCCCAAAAAAAGGAGAGACAAAGGTATGGTCTTTTTTATTGGGTTCGGTAATTTTCGGAATGGTAAAGGTTTTCTTCTTATTCAAGGGCTCATTCCTCGTTTATTTATATGGTGAAATAACTGTTATAAGTATACTATATTAATCGGAAACGACAACCTAACGGATATGGTAAACTTACGGTTGGAGGCGTCATGAAATACTTAATTGGACTTGATGTTGATGGCACCATCGTTGACCATGATGGAAACCTAGATCCGGAAACGGTTCGCCACATAAAGAAGTGGTCAAAGGACGGTCATTTGATCGTATTAGTCACGGGTCGACCGTATCGTAATACCAGACACATTTATGAAGAACTGGAATTAACAACGCCCATCATTAATCATTCTGGGGCTCAGGTTCATCATCCCAAAGATTCTACATTCCCGGTGGTAGACCATTCGATTCCTGCAGACTACTTACATCAAATTATTTCACACGCAGGAGATGGCATACTAAATGGGTATGCGGAAGTGAATGATACCGTGTATTTATACCGGCAAGAAAACAAGCTTCTTGAATGGATCCAAACCACCTCTGACCAAGAAGTGATTATCGGGACCTTAAATGTAGACGATGCATTTACGGGGGCCGTCTTATTCGTCGACCCCAAGACAACCACAACCATTCAAGATTTTGTGCGTCAATTAGGCACAGTTAAATCCCGTCACTGGCGAACGCTGCGACGACAAGAATATGATGTATTAGAAATCTTCCATCAAGATATCTCTAAAGCGACTGCACTTGAACATGTTCGTGCATATTACGGAATAGATAAAGCGTACACAATCGCGATTGGAGATGGCACCAATGATATTGAAATGCTCCAATATGCCACCTATTCTGCTGCAATGGATGGTGCGTTTCCTGAAGTCATCGAAGCCGCGAAAGATACTACGGAATCAAACGTCAACTTAGGAGCGATTAAATACATCAAAAAAGTGTTGGGCGAAGCCTAACACTTTTTCTTACACCCATTGTTTTGGGGTCATAATTCCTCTCTAATCACTTGATCGATGAGCCCATATGGATAGCCTTGACTCAGTAGTTTTTTGATTAGTTGATCCTTTGATAACATAGATTGTTTTGCAATAAATTTCGAGATGCCACTTCGTTCATCCACACATTCATCAATTATTGCTTGATGGTCTTGAATCGCTTGTTGAATGAGGTTGTAACTAAAGCCAGACGCCATCATCTTTTGCATCAAACTTGCATGAAACGCTCGTTTGGATTTTGTCGTGGGTTTTAAGTATGAACGAAGACGACGCTCCACATCGGTTTGATCTACAGTCGTTTCACCGAGAACAACATCAATAATCGAAGGATGAATTTTTGCTTGAATCAATTTTTGTCGAATGATCTTTTTACCTTTGGCTTGTGATAACACTTGATCGGCGATAATACGGGCGGTTTGTTCATCATTTAAATAGCCTTTTGACTTTAACTCCGTGATAATTTTTTCTACCGCATCAATTTCTTTTTTGACTAAATATTCTTTCATTTGAGCTACACTTCGCGGTTTAAAACTCAAGTAGTGATAGGCCTTTTGTAATCCTGCAGCAAACCCATCAAAAGCACGGATTTCTCGCAACAATTCCGAGGACAATTCACTGCCTGTAAACAAACGAAAATGAATTACGGTTTCTTCTTGAAGCCGTAAGGTCTCTTCGGTTGTTTGCACTTCCACTAACCGACCTTTTTTACGGAGCTGTAAGATCTTGTTCAAAACCCTCTCCTAAGACCTCGCTCGAATTGTTCACAAACACAAAGGCTGCTTTATCGATGTCATGAACTGCTTGAATAATCTTGTAATATTCTTTGCGATATGCGACGACAATCACCATGGTTTTTTCCTGGCCAGTAAACCCACCTCTTATTGGAATTAGGGTTACACCACGATCAATGGAATCAAAAATACGCTGTTTAATTTGCGCAGCATGATCACTAATAATTTGGATTGAAATCATTTTTTGGCCTCCAGTAATGACATAATTACTAATGAAACCAATCAAAAAGACAGCAATGACAGAATACATTCCGAGCTCCAACCCAAAGACCAATGCACCGAGTACAACCACGGTTCCATCGATAATGTAAATCGCGATTGAGAACGGAATATTAGCAAAATCATACAGCATCTTAATCGGGATATCTGCCCCGCCCGTGGTGCCACCATGGCGAATCACAATGCCAAAGCCGCCCCCCATAAGAACCGCAGAGAATACGGTAGCTAACATCAAATCATCGGTAATCGGAAGCAGACTGAATTGTTGGTCCAACCATAAAAGGACACTTAAACTAACCGGATACATTAACGATCCGAAGGCGGTTTTGGTAAAAAAGCCCATTCCATAGACAGCCAAGCCTGCCAGTAACAATCCAATGTTTAACAGATAAACAATAACGACAACATTAAAGGGTAAGTAGGGCTCAATGACAATGGATAATCCACCAACGCCTCCGGTGATTAAGTTATAGGGCACCATAAAATAATAAAATCCTGTCCCCATGAAAAACACACCTAAGGAGATAAAAAAATATTCACGCAGATGCCGTTTCATAACGCTTGATCCTTTAAGTACGCTCGAATAAAGACATCCAAATCACCCGCCAAGACTTTATCAGGCTGTGCATGTTCAGTATCCGTTCGATGGTCTTTGACTAACATATACGGATGCAATACATAAGAACGAATTTGTGAGCCAAAATTAATCTCACGTTTTTCGCCAGCAAGTTCTGAAATATGATCCTTATTTTCTTGTTCTTTCAATTGGACTAATTTTGCCAATAACACATCCATTGCCCGTTTTCGATTGGCAATCTGACTACGCTCATTTTGTACACTAACCACAACACCCGTCGGAAGATGGGTAATTCGGACAGCACTGTCAGTGGTGTTAATATGTTGACCCCCTGCCCCGGAAGCGCGGTACGTATCAATCCGTAAATCCTCTTCTTTGATTTGAACATCAATCGTTTCGTTTAAATCAGGAATGACTTCCACCGATGCGAACGAGGTATGGCGACGGGCACCACTATCAAATGGCGAAATGCGCACCAAACGGTGAACGCCATTTTCTCCTTTCAAATAACCATACGAGAACTTGCCTTTGATCAAAATTGAGGCACTCTTAATGCCGGCTTCTTCCCCCGTTTGATACTCCAAGACTTGATATGTTAATCCATGGGTTTGGGCATAGCGTAGGTACATGTCAAATAGCATATTTGCCCAGTCTTGCGACTCAGTACCCCCAGCGCCAGGATGAATCTCAATCACACAGTCCAAGTGATCATAGTTGCCCGATAACATGAAATGCAGTTCTGCTTCTTCCAATAATGATTCCAATTCAACGAGCATGGTCTCTAAATCACTTGCTAACGAGTCATCGGCCATGTCGATAAACTCTGTTAAATCTTGAAGAGCTTGCTGCAATGATAAAAATTCATTCAATTGGTCTTTCTTATTGGCAACATCGGCACTAACTTTTTTTGCTGTTTCTTGGTCATTCCAAAAAGAAGGGTCACTCATGGTCCCCTCTAAGGTAGATATTTGTTCTCGTAACTGATCGGGTTTGACGATGGAAGCAATTGTTGCAACTTTTTGCTGACACGTAGAAAAACGCTTATTAAATTCGTATTTTTCCATTAGCGACCGTGACAATGTTTATATTTTTTACCACTACCACATGGACATAAATCGTTGCGTCCCACTTTGTCGACCTTCACGGGTGCTTTACGTTTCGGTTCATCTTTACCCGAAGATTCTGCAATCGGTTTATTCACTTGTTCACGCTGCAAGTTCTGACGAATTTCTGCACGTAGCATGAATTTCGTCACTTCTTTTGCAATATCGATAATCAGTTGATTAAACCACTCAAAACCGATGGATTGATATTCACGAAGGGGATTGACTTGCGCATAGGCTTGCAAGCGAATCGACTGACGTAGTCCACTCATTCGGTCGATATGTTCAGTCCAATAAGTATCCACGACTCTTAAGGTCACCACTTTATAAAACTCATGGCGAGTGTGATCGGGAAAACTCTGAAGTTTTTGATCAATAACGCTCTGAACCATACTAAAGACCGCTTGGTGAATCGCTTCTTTCGTTTGACCAATACCCTCTTCGAGTAAACGACCGCCAAACCACTCTTGATTCAAGGTTTTAATAAGACCCGGGATATCCAGCGTTTCACTGAAATGTTGGTCTATATACGCATCAATCGCTTGAGAGACCATTTGATTCACAATACCTGAAATGTCCTCTAATTGAAGCAATTCTTCACGCTGAGAATAAATGATTTCACGTTGCTGACGAATGACATCATCATATTGTAGAATCGTTTTCCGTTGGTCGAAGTTGTTTCCTTCAATTCGTTTTTGGGACGATTCGATGGTTTTTGTTAACAAGGTAGATTCAATCGGGGCTTCATCATCCCCAGACCCCGCAATTCGTTCGACCATCGTTTTGAAACGATCTCCACCAAAGCGAACCAAAAGTTCGTCTTCGGCCGATAAATAAAAGCGAGAGTAACCAGGGTCTCCTTGTCGACCGGAACGGCCTCGTAACTGGTTATCGATTCGGCGTGCTTCATGTCGCTCAGTTCCGATAATCGCAAGTCCACCACGTTCTTTGACACCTGGTCCGAGTTTAATATCCGTCCCACGTCCGGCCATGTTGGTGGCGATTGTTACTTGACCTTGTTGACCCGCTTTTTCGACAATTTCCGCTTCGCGTTCGTGTTGTTTCGCGTTTAATACACTATGAGGAACCCCATGTTTTTTTAAGAGGTCCGATAACAACTCACTGCTTTCAATCGAAATCGTCCCAACTAAGATCGGTTGACCTTTGCTGTGACGTTCTTTGATTTCATTCGCAATCGCAAGGTATTTTGCTTTATTCGTGGTGTAGAGTAAATCCGGCATATCTTGACGTACGATGGGTCGGTTGGTCGGTATCTCAACAACATACATGTTGTAGATGTTTCTAAACTCTTCCTCTTCGGTTTTCGCCGTTCCGGTCATCCCGGACAATTTTTGATACATTCTAAAATAATTTTGATAGGTAATGGTCGCTAAGGTTGTTGTTTCTTTCTTGACTTCAACCTTTTCTTTGGCCTCTAGGGCTTGATGCAAGCCTTCGGCAAATTGACGACCATGCATGAGGCGTCCGGTAAACGGATCGACGATAATGACAATGCCCTCTTGGACGACGTAATCAACGTCTTTTTCCATGATGAAATTGGCGCGAAGTGCTTGATTAACACGGTGCAGTAAACTAACATAACGAACATCGTATAAATTCTCAACGCCAAATTTAGACTCTAATTTATGAATTCCAGCCGGCGTTAAAGCTATCGTTTTGAGCTTAATATCAATGTCAAAATCTTCGTCTTTACGAAGTCCTTTAACAGCCATATCTGCTTGATTGTATAGACTTTGTGAGCTTTTTTGCCCACCTGAAATAATTAAAGGGGTACGAGCCTCATCAATTAAAATCGAGTCGACCTCATCAATGATTGCAAACGCTAAGGGGCGTTGAACCATTTCTTCTTTGTACATGACCATGTGATCACGTAAATAATCAAAACCAATTTCTGCATTCGTGGAATACATAATATCGCTTAAATATGCTTCTTTTTTCTGTTGTTTGGTAAGTTCGCGAACATTGAGACCCGTAACCAAACCTAAAAACGAGTAGATTTTACCCATCTCTTCCGCATCACGTTCTGCTAAGTATTCGTTGACCGTAATAATATGAACCCCATTACCGGTCATAGCATTTAACACAGCAGGCATCGTAGAAGTCAGGGTTTTTCCTTCTCCCGTACGCATCTCGGCAATGTTGCCGTGATGGAGGACATAAGCACCCATGATTTGAACTTTAAATGCTTTTTCTTTACGCAATCTCCAGGCTGTTTCACGAACAATTGCAAACACATCCACCATGATGTCATCAAGGGTTGCACCATTGTTATGGGCGTCTTGTTGCACAACAAAAGCGGCTTTGAGTTCATCATCACTCAAGCGTTCGTAGTCTGATTCTTTCGCAATGACCTGATCCGCAAATTTTGATGCGTTTGTTAACTCTTTGAGCGACGGGTCAAATAAGTCTTTAATAAAGCCCATATAGCGTCACCTGCCATCTAATATATTACCATAAAAAGAGGCCTCTCGGCCCCTTTTATTCGGTTTCAATAAGAGCGTAATCACCGTCGCCACGGACGTAAATCACGGCCACTGTTTTTTTCACTTCATCGAGGAAGATAAAGAAGTCATGACCGACCATTTCTAATTGATCAATCGCTTCTTCCACACTCATTGGATTAAGTTTAAGTGACTTACTGCGAACAATGTTTTTCGCAATATATTCTTTCTCCATGGCCTCATTTTGACCATTGGTATTAAAGAACTCATCAACGCCTTCGCGTTCGTGTAAAATCCGGTTTACTTTATCTTTAAATTTCCTAATTTGTCGCTCTAACTTATCTACACTAATATCAATTGCAGAATATACATTTTGATCTGAGACTTCAGTACGTAAGGTAAAGTGCTTGCTGGGAATCGTCACTTCTACCTTATGATGGTCTTTATAGACCTTACACAGGACTCGCACATTCAACTCATCGCGGTGTTTAAAAAATCGCTCGAGTTTATTCATTTTGTCTTTGGCGTAGGTTTCTATCGCCGGTGTAATGGTCAGACCGTTTTTTCCTACTACTTCTATATTCATATGGACGTCCCCTTTCGTACTTTTATATTAACGTAAATACATCTAGATGTAAACGGTTACTTCACTTCTAAATTAGGATAAAAAGCTTGATATTCCTTGCATTCCAGGATATTTGTTGTAAGTAAAAATAAATCAAAGCTTCCCCCTAAATCAGTATGAATTTCATCATCAAAATCAATCACGACAAGCCAATTATCAAGACCGGTGTATCGAAATAATTCACGCAGTGGATTCGGGCTTGTTAGTATCACAACATAGTGATAACCAATGATGGTTGCTTGCGGGCGAAAACAGGCGTTACATGTAACATTGATTTGCCACAAATTATTCCAATCACGCCAAGGAACCTGTTCGCAGTACGCTCTCACATACTTATGGTTAGTCAAACCATCCAAAGTACTAAAAAATCCCTCATCTGAGGGACTTTTCTTAGCGACGTTCTTTGATCCGCGCTTGTTTCGCTGATAAGGTACGGATGTAATTGAGCTTCGCACGGCGGACTTTACCGCGACGTACGACGACAATACTTTCGATCGATGGGGTATGTACCGGGAAGGTACGTTCCACACCAACACCATAACTTATTTTACGAACCGTGAAGGTTTCTGATACGCCTTCGCCTTGACGCTTCATAACTAAGCCTTCAAAGGTTTGGATACGTTCTCTGTTTCCTTCTTTAATGCGGACATTGACTTTCACCGAATCGCCAGGTCGAAACTCTGGGACATCGGATTTGAGGTAGTCATTCGTCACTTCGCGAATGATTTGTTGACTCATTATTCTCAACTCCTTATATGGTCACATTCATAGCCATGGCCATCGGAATGCTTCACTATATTATCACGACTTCTTGCTAGCTTCAAGTTCTTTCAAAATCTCATCCATCAGCTCTTTTTCAGCTGCTGATAAATCGGCGAGGAGCTCGGGTCGTCGTAGATAGGTGCGACGTAAACTTTCTTTGGTTTGATAACGGGCAATCAACTTATGATTTCCTGATAGTAAGACCTCTGGTACTTGCATATCAAGGTACGTTTCAGGTCTCGTATACTGGGGTCCTTCCAGGCGTGGACGTTGAAATGAATCTGCTGCAAGCGATTCGGGATTACCCACCGTTCCCTCCAGCAACCGCACCACCCCATCTATCACTACCATACTGGGGAGTTCTCCTCCCGTTAATACATAATCCCCAATGGAGATTTCTTCATCAATGAAGGTGCGAACACGTTCATCAAATCCTTCATAATGGCCGGCAAGTAATACCAGGTTATCAAGCTGACTCAATTCTTGGAGTTTCGCTTGGGTTAATGGTGTCCCTTGGGGACTCATTAAAATACGACGCGACGTATGATTAGGATCCACAAATTCCAATGCATGATGAATCGGCTCAACTTGAAGTAACAATCCTGCGCCGCCCCCGTATGGAGAATCATCGATATTATGATGTTTATTCGTTGAAAAGTCGCGAATATGAACCCGTTCAATCACCGCCTTGGACTTGCCAAGAAGGCTTGCGGTTACGACACTTTCATACATGTCCGGAAATAGAGTTAATACAGTGATTTTCATTACATACCTTCAATCAATTCAACATCAATCATTTGCTCATCCAACAAGACATCTTTAATAAACGCATCAACAAAAGGAATGCGGTGACTGCCCACCACTAAGATCGATTGGGCAGGATAGTGAAGAATGTCTTCCACCACCCCAATGACTTCACCTTGATGACGAACCGATAATCCGAGTAGTTGGGTAACATGATACTCGTTTTCACCCAGTTCCGCATCATCCAATACCGCCATTAGCATGGCGTTTTTTAAGGCGAGGGCGGCATCAACGGTATCCACGCCTTTGAAATGAAGTAAATCAAAGCCTTTATGAGGTTGATATTTCGTAATCGTATACGGAGTGTCATTGATATATAAAACAGCCCCAACCGCAAAGCGAGACGCTTTGAAGTCGGAGTCACTCTTCACTTTGACATCCCCTTTTAATCCATGGGTGTTAACGATTTGACCAATTTCAATCATGTTGATAATGAACGAGTTGTAAGTAGCTTTTGGCGTCCAAACTCGCCCCACCGACTAATGCACCATCAATATCAGACTGTGCCATAATCGCTTTAATATTGGCTGGTTTAACCGACCCGCCATATAAAATACGAATCTTATCTGCGACCTCGTTGGAGTATAGCGACGCCAAGAGCGAACGAATCGCTCGGATCGTCTCATTTGCCATGTCCGGTTCACAGGTTTTACCTGTACCAATGGCCCAAATGGGTTCATACGCAACGGTCACCTCAACTGCTTGAGATGCACTCACGCCTTGAAAGGCCGCAGTGACTTGAGCCCCCACAACATCATTGGTAGTTCCTGCTTCTCGAGTGGTTAGCGATTCGCCCACACATACCATTGGTTTTAAACTATGGCGAAAGGCTGCATGGACTTTTTTGTTCACGGCTTCATCGGTTTCATTGTTATATTCACGACGTTCTGAATGACCGAGTAAGACATATTTACAGCCAAGACTTTGAATGACAACAGGACTTATTTCACCTGTATAGGCTCCTTCGTCTTCATAGTGCATCGTTTGTGCCCCAATTCGTAAAAAATCGCCTTGACGTTTGACCAAACTTCTAAGATGCGGTGCTTGAGCAAAAATCACCGTTTCGACTTGTGACGTATTCGGTAAATTACGATTGACATCAAAGATGAATTCTAACGCTTCATCTCTGGTTTTATACATTTTCCAGTTTCCTGCAATCAACGGAACTCTCATATGTTTACTTGTCTTGAACCGCGGCAATTCCCGGTAAGACTTTTCCTTCCAACAATTCTAAACTTGCGCCACCCCCGGTGGAAATATGATCAATTTGATCGGCATAGCCAAACTGAATCGCGGCGGCAGCGGAATCACCGCCACCAATAATCGTATATGCATCGGATTGAACTAAGGCTTCACACACAGCAACGGTCCCTTTTTGAAACGCGTCCATCTCAAACACACCCATCGGTCCGTTCCATAAAACAGTCTTTGCTTCACGGATCGTTTTAGCAAAAATTTCAGTTGATTTGGGACCACAATCCAGACCCATTTCTTCGGGTTGAATATGATCCAAGGTGTCATACCGAACAAAGGCATCGGGTGCAAAGTCCGAGGCGATCGCAAAATCGACAGGCAAAATAATTTTACCTTGGCTACGATCTAACATGTCTTTGGCAAATTCAATGCGGTCTTCTTCAACCAAACTACGTCCAACATTCATCCCTTTCGCGCGGTAGAACGTATAGGCCATTCCTCCGCCAATAATAATGTGATCGGCGATCGTGAGTAAGCGTTCAATCACAGGAATTTTATCGGAAACTTTAGCCCCACCCAAAATTGCCACAAAGGGGCGTGTTGGATTCTCAATGGTATTTGCTAAGACATCGATTTCTTTTTCTAATAATAAGCCAACCGCACTCTCGTTAATGTACGTAGCAATCCCAACATTGGAAGCATGAGCTCGGTGCGCGGTTCCAAAAGCATCATTAACAAAAACATCACCTAAGCCTGCCCAATATTTCGCAAGCACTGAATCATTATTGGATTCTGCTTTTTGATTCAAATCTTCGAAGCGCGTGTTTTCAAGCATGATGATATCACCATCTTGCATCGCAGCAACTGCAGCTTCCACCAACTCGCCACGCGTTTGAGCTACAAAGGTCACGGGTTGTTCTAACAGTTCGCTCAATCGAGTTGCAACAGGTTGCAGGGTTAATTTTGCTTTATCTGTTTCTTCTTTCACTCGTCCCAAATGAGACAGTAAAATTAATTTTCCACCTTCAGACAACAATTGTCGCAAGGTGGGTAATGCCTGGACGATTCGGTTATCATCATTGATTTTTCCATCTTGTAATGGAACATTAAAGTCAACGCGAACAATGACTTTTTTTCCTGAAACCCTAAGGTCTTTTATTGTTTTTTTATTCATGAATGTAACTTCCTTTCAGCAAGTTTAGTATAGCATAATCACCCCCTTCCTGATGGGCGATTTCAAAGGCTGCTTCAATCATTGAGCGAGGAATTTCAATGGATGAACGCTCTTCCATATGAAACCAATTATGGACTACGGTCTCATATGATTTTAAACTTCCACTGGGACATAAAATGCACAAGGATGAAACATAAATTGGGAGCATTCGCTGTTTTCCTGATACTCGCTTAGCAAAAGCTAAACGTCCTGACAGCGAACTACCATGGGCCAAACACAACTCATTAATCGTCCGACGTAAACTCATCGGTACATGAATCAGTTGGGTGGTTGTCGTAATCAGCGTTCCTTGGGGGTACGACTGGATTGTAATGATTTGCGAAAGTCTAATCATACGTTGATTTGCGAAAAAAAAGAGCCATCGGCTCTTTTTATGCTTGAATTGGAATTCGAACTTCAGTTTCAGCGTCGAAGAAGTGAACCATGCTCATATCGAAGTTCATATTAATCGTATCCGTAATATTTATGTCGGTACGAACTCCGGTTTTACATACCACTTTTTCGCCGTGGAGTAATCCAAAGATAATCGACTCGGACCCAATTAACTCAACCAGTTCCACTTGGACCGGCAGGTTTCCTCCATCGTCTTTCACGTGTTCAGGGCGGATTCCTAGGATTATATTACCTTTGTAGCCGAGGCGTTCTAATTCCGCACGTTTTTTCGTAGGAATTTCAATACTTAAGTTCCCCATGACGAAGTTCTTTCCACTAATTTTACCGTGGAAGAAGTTCATTGGAGGTGTTCCGATAAAGCTTCCCACAAAGACGTTTGCGGGGAAGTCGTAAATTTCTTTAGGTTCACCCACTTGTTGGATGTAGCCATCTTTCATAACAACAATTCGGGTTGCCATGGTCATCGCTTCGATTTGATCATGGGTAACATAAACGGTCGTTGTTTCTAGTTCACGGTGTAATTTTCCGATTTCACTACGCATCTGAACACGTAGTTTTGCATCAAGGTTCGATAGCGGTTCATCCATTAAGAAGACATTCGCATCACGAACAATCGCACGTCCTAATGCAACACGTTGACGTTGTCCACCAGAAAGTGCTTTTGGTTTGGAATTGAGATACTCAATCATTCCCAATTTTTTTGCTGCAGCTTCAACTTTTTGACGAATAATTTCTTTATCCATCTTACGAAGCTTCAGTCCAAATGCCATATTGTCATACACACTCATGTGTGGATACAATGCATAGTTTTGAAAGACCATCGCAATATCACGGTCTTTTGGTGCAACATTATTGATCAAACGATCATCAATGTATAATTCACCAGCTGAGATTTCTTCAAGTCCCGCCACCATACGTAAGGTGGTTGATTTTCCGCACCCTGAGGGTCCAACAAACACAATAAATTCTTTGTCTTTGACTTCTAAATTGAAATCATGAACCGCTTCAAAGCCATTCGGATAGATTTTCTTTAAACCACGAAATGATAGAGTTGCCATAATTCCTCCTAAGACTAGATTACGTTAAGCAGGTAATGAATACTATTGTCACTTTGCACAAAAATGTTGCAGCACATAATATGTCATTGCATCCTCAAAATATCGAAACTGAAAGCCTGTTTTTTGAAAGATCTTGTCCAACCGGTAGTTCAGTGTATTACGGTGGATGAACAGATCATCTGCGGTTTCTTGAATACTTAGTTGATGTTTTAGCAAACTACTAATCGTTAATCGCTCAACTTCATCCAAGCTAAGCGTCGGGGTAGGAAGCTGGTGTTGGCATGCATACAAGGTTGCTTGTGCTGCTGTATAAATCCCCTCCGGTATGACATGGACTAATGCAATCGATGAGACTGGGGTATTCAGCAGAATCACAGCCGACACATGTTCTTCGACTAACGCCGTCGCAATTTCTAATTCGAAATTTTGAAAGATGTAACACCCATCAAGCTCTGAAAAAGCTTCGTATTCACGAAGCATTTGAATAATTAAAGGGTTGGGTTCTTTTAGTTTTACAATGCTAGTCAAATTCGACCTCTAAGACCAACGTCTCATACGGACGTAGGACCAACGATTCTTTTTCAGCATCCGAATAATTTGCTAACAGGATCTGTTTTACTGTTAGCTCATGTTCAAATGGAATGGTTTCTGTCATAAAATTACTAATCACAACGATCCGCTCGTCCCCACGTCGCTCGTATGCAAATAACGCGCTATCAAATAGCTTAAAGGTGCCATACAGAATGGTCGTTGAAAATTCTTTTCGGTATTTAAAGACTGATTTATAAAAGTTTAAGATTGAATCTTTGTCTTTCAGTTGGTGCTGCACATTTAACCACGAGTGATTGTCATTAACTTTTATCCACGGGTCGCCGGTCGTAAATCCACCATGTTGGACGTTACTCCATTGCATTGGTGTTCGGGAATTGTCCCGAGATGACACCAGCAAATGTCGTAAAATCTGTTCCGATGAATACTTCTCTTTAAGGTCTTCATACTTTCGACGTATCGAGACATCTTTAAATTGATCAAGGGATGTAAAATCCGCATTGGTCATGCCGATTTCTTCGCCATTGTATATAAAAGGGGTCCCCCACATGAAATAAAGGGTGGCTGCAAGCATCTTGCCAGATTCTTTATGATAGTCCATGTTTCCATATTGGCTCATCACTCTGGGATGGTCATGGTTTAGCCAATAAAGGGCATGCCAGCTTTTTTCATACAGGCCAATTTGAAAGCGTGCGAAATCATCTTTGAGTCCTGCGAGGTCAATTTTCGGTTGATAGTTTTCATTCAACGAATCCCAAGCGCCATTACGCCAGTTATGATCAAACGTAAATACCATGTCTAAGCGTTTCTTCTCGATATCAACATATTCGAGTGCTTCCTCTAAGGTTGCACCACCACCGACTTCACCGACACTCATCACTTGGTACGGTTCAAGTACTTGACGAAGTTTTTCTAAGTAGGTAAACACTTTAGGTCGGTTCGAAAACTGACGCCAATCTGGTTTATATTTTCCTTCATGGTTCATTGTCGAATCATTAAATTCCGCACGGTCCAAATGGGCGACCGCATCAACGCGAAATCCACTGACTCCGGCATCACACCAAAAACGAACCATGTCAAAGAGCTCTTCTTGCATCGCTGATGAATTCCAATTTAAATCCGGCATTTTATTGGAAAAAATCTTCATGTAATACTCGCCGGTCACGTCATCTTTTTGCCAACAACTGCCACCAAAAAAGCTCGCCCAGTTGGTGGGTTCAACCTCTACGCCGTTCTTCTTTTTACCTTTAGCCCAAATATAATAGTCACGTTTAGGGTTATTAATACTGGATCTTGATTCAATAAACCATGGATGTTCATCGGAGGTATGGTTTAACACCAAATCCATCACAATTTGAATGCCTCTGGCTTTGGCTTCTTCGACTAATTGATAAAAATCATCCAATGTTCCGTATTCTGGGGCGATCTGATAAAAATCACTCACATCATAGCCATTGTCATCCATCGGAGACTTATAAATCGGGCCTAACCAAAGAAGCGTTACCCCTAAGTCTTCTAAGTACGGCAGTTTCGAAATGATCCCGGGTAAATCCCCAATTCCATCGCCATTGGAGTCCATAAAAGATTTGGGGTAAATTTGATATCCGACTGCTTCATGAAACCACATATTTTGCTTATTTTCCTTTATGTTTTGAAGTCGTCTCATTGTACCACAAACGCTTACATGTGGTAGAATGACAACGGAAGAAAACGCTTCGATTTGATTCCATTTACGTCAAAAATTACGCCTGCATTTCGCAGGATACCCCCGATAAAGGAGGCATTAATGAAGAAGTTATCAAGCTTGTTAGCCCTGACTGGGCTAGCCTTTATGGTTGCTGCTTGTGCACCGGACCCAGCTAACCCGGTTGAGGTGGCCGAACCAGATACAACCACTCCAGAACCGACCCCTGTCACAAGTGGTGGCGATGGGCCGACGTTAGTCGTCCATTACCGTCGTTTAGACAATAACTACGATGGATGGAACTTATGGTTATGGCCTAACGAACCTACCCCTGGGGATGGAGACCGTTACTTATTTAATGACGAAGACGATTATGGTCAAGTCATGACCTTGGACTTATCTACGACAAACATGGCTGATTCCACACGAATCGGCATCATTGTTCGTACGGACAACTGGGATAAAGATGTAAGCGAAGACCGCTTTATTGACTTGGTTTTTGATGACAACAATGAGATGCATGTCTACGTCATGCAATCGACCCCTGAGATTTATTTTAATGAGAGTGATGTGGATACGTCAGACCGGATTATTTCCGCAAACTTCGTCTCAGGTCGTGTCATTGAAGTACGCACTACAAGACCCGTTGAATTAGATGAAAACTATCAAATTCTGGTCGGAGGCGAACCTGCGTTAATCGAAACTATATATCCAGGAGGAACGGCTCGTCGCATTGAACTTCAAGAAGATGTTGATATTTCCAAACCTGTTGATGCTGTGGTTGATTTTGGCGAATACACAAGTACTTCTCGCGTTGAACTAAGCGCACTCTTTACCACAGACCGTTTCAATGAACTTTACTACTATGATGGTCAACTCGGAATGATTTATACCCAACAAGCGACGACGTTCCGCTTATGGGCACCAGTCACGACTGATGCTGAATTAGTGCTTTACACCACAGGTCATACATCTTCTGAAACCGACAACCAAGGAAACCCTGGGGTGGATGAGCCGTATGAACGATTGTCCATGGAACCCATTGGTCAAGGCGTCTTCGAAGTCACCGTCGACGGAGACCTTCATGAAGTGTATTACAACTTTGTGGTGGATGGTACGGAAGTCGTAGATCCATATGTTTATGCCGTTGGCGTCAATGGACAACGAGGAATGGTTGTGGACTTTGATCGAACGGACCCAGAGGGATGGCAACCTGGGGTTCGTCCAGAACTAGATAACTTATTAGATACGGTTCTTTATGAACTTCACGTCCGTGATTTAACCACTCATGAATCATGGGATGGTCCGGACGAATACCGCGGTAAATTCCTTGGCTTATCTTATGAAGGAACAAGCTATAACGGGGTAACCACCGGATTTGATCACTTAAAAGAACTCGGCGTTACCACCGTTCACTTAATCCCAATTTTTGATCACGCGATCATTAATGAAACGCGTTTAGATGACCCCACGTATTACGGTATCTATGACGGCATCTTCAACTGGGGATATATGCCGCATCACTTTAATGCACTAGAAGGAAGTTATTCAACCGACCCGTATAACGGAGTGGTTCGAATGACAGAATTTAAGCAAATGGTTCAAGCCTTCCATGATGCAGGAATTCGTGTTGTGATGGATGTTGTCTATAACCATACTGGTTTTAGTGCAGAATCAAACTTTCATCAAATCTTCCCCGGTTATTATCACCGTCTGGTGGGGGATCAATTCTCCAACGGTTCTGGAACCGGAAATGAAACCGCATCTGAGCGGGCAATGGTTCGTAAATACATTGTTGACTCTGTGGTCTTCTGGGCGGATGAATTTAAGATTGACGGATTCCGCTTCGACTTAATGAGACTTCATGACGTTGAAACCATGAATCAGGTCCGCCAAGCATTAGATGAAATTGACCCAAGTATTATTGTGTACGGCGAACCATGGGATGCGGGCGGAAGTCAGTTAAACGGTGCGATAGCAGCCGATAAAACGAATCTTTACCGTATGCCTAACATTGCGATCTTTAATGATCAAACTCGTGATGGCCTAAAGGGTAGCGTCTTTAATGAAAAAGAGGCAGGGTACCTTCAAGGAATCACGTCGTATGATAGCCGAATCAAACTTGGAATCGTTGCGGGAAGCTTACATGATGGCATTTCTTCCACAGATAGCTTCACCGTCAATCCGAACCAAATCATTAACTACATTACGGCCCATGACAACAATACGCTATGGGACAAACTTCAGTTAACTCACCCAAATACGCCAGATAGTGTTCGTGAATTGTGGCAAAAACAAGCAAATGCGATGATCCTTACGTCACAAGGTATCCCCTTCATTCATAATGGAGTGGAGATGCTACGAACTAAGCCGTGTGTCGATCCTGCATTTGGGTACTGTGATGCCACGGGAACGTTTGATCATAATAGTTACCGGGCACCCGATGAAACGAACCAGATTGACTGGCAATGGAAAATCGACAACGCAAATGTCGTCGATTATGTCGAAGGTCTGATTGACTTACGCTTAAGTAACCCTGCATTCCGTCTTCAAAGCTCACAGGAGATTCAAGATCACTTGTTCTTCGTGGAAGAGACAGAACGTGGACTCATTCAGTACATCTTGGCCAATAATGCCGGTGGAAATGAATACAAACACATCATGGTCATTCATAACAACAACGAAACCAAAGACGTCGATTTATTTGGCGCAACATGGGATGTTCTTGTCAACCGCGATCAAGCTGGAATGACCGTGTTAGAATCCATCACATCACTAACCATTCGTGGTAGTGAGACCATGGTTCTTGTCACCAATGAAGATTTATCCGTTACGTTTAGTAATGGTGTTGTGATTGACTAATAAAAAAGACCCGAGAAAACGGGTCTTTTTTTTACTCTACGGTTAAGCTAATGGTTGGCGTCGATACTTCTACAACGATACTACTTCGAGGTGGCATGGTGATTCCATATTCAATGGTATGGTCAAACCCTAACGTGTAGACGACCTCAAACGCTTCATTCACTTGGATGGTGTTCACGTCTCTGGATAAGTTATGAAGTACCAAATAATGCGTATTTTCATAACTACGAACAAAGGCGAGAACATCATTTTGTGTTTTATCCACCTTCACCATGTCACCAAGTCGTATGACATCGTCGGCTTTTAACGCAGTGACTGTTTGATAATGGGTAAAGATCTCATTACGCGGTTGTAAGAGTTTATTGGTTAAGTCGAGTTCATAACCATCCACAAATGTAATCTGATATTCGTTTTGCCAAATCATCGGTTGGCGGCGCTGAGCATCGGTTGCTGCAGCTGTTCTAGCGCCCGTCATCCCGATTTCTTCTCCGTAATAAATCCAGCTAATACCCGGCATGGTAAATAAGATACTAGCTGCCAATTTCGCTTTTGAAATATTATTCCCAAACTGGCTCATTACACGGTCTTGGTCATGATTGGCCAAGAAGTAATGGTCATGAATTTCAGATCGCTCTAGTTCGTATAAATCGTTGATTCGAATGATTTCATCCACCAAGCCGTCCACCCGAGAATCGCTTGCATTGTTCACAGTGTTAATAATGGATAAGGCAACATCAAAATTAAATGCACCGTCGACCCCAGGTTGATATTTCGCTACAGCACCGGCCTCACTCCAGGCTTCAGCAACCAAGAAGGCAGATGGGTTATGATCTTTGACGACGGAATTAAACTCTTTTAAAAACAAAATATTTTGAGATAGCGTTGGGGTTCGAAATGGATACTCGTGTACATCAAAGTAATGACGTACTGCATCCAGACGGAAACCATCGACCCCTAAATCCAACCAAAATTTCGCAATGTCAAAAATCACATTTCGTACTACTGGATCATCTAAATTTAGCTCTGGCATTTGGTCCCAGAAATAGGCAAAGTATTGAAGTTCGCCTTCGCGGTGCCAGTAACGAGTCGAGTAATTCGGATGACCGACACTAATCTTACGGTAATATTCGGGATTGGTTTGAAACCATGGATGACTTTTACTGGTATGATTAACCACCAAATCAATAATCACAGAAATGCCTCGATCTTCTGCTTCGTCAAATAGACGCTGTGCATCTTCAAGCGTTCCAAACTGTGGGTCGACATCATAATAATCAAGCACATCATATTTGTGATAGCTTGAACTAGGATGAATTGGGGTTAACCATAAACAATCAACGTTCAAGTCCGATAAATAATCTAAATTCTCCGTGATTCCATTCAAATCACCATATCCATCTTGATTGGAATCGGCAAAACTAATCACGAAAATTTGATAACAAACTCCAATGTCCGTGACTTCGTTTGCCAATGGACGTATGCCTGCATCTTCATGATTTAAAAAAGAGACAGGTTCAACATAGACTGGTTCTTCGATAACCGGTTCTTCCACCACAGGTTCTTCAATAACGGGGGGTACCGGTTCTTGCGTTTCACAAGCGCTAAGTAGAAGTAATGAAATAAGTATAAGTACCTTCTTCAATGTTTTCCTCCAAATAAGTATCGCAATATATAAGGCAATCGGACCGCCCATTCGCGCTCGTTATGCTCCGCGCCATCATAGACATGATAGTCAAATTGTAACCCTTTATCTTTAAGAATCTGAGCCATTCGGTGATTGGTCTGTAAATAATCATCGGGGTCTTTAATTCCTTTTTCTTTGGTTCCCACATCCATATACACTTTGGATGGTTGAATGGTCGATTGTTCCACGTATTCAAAAATCCGATCATCAATCCAATATGCACTGGAGATTAGTCCAAATTTTGAGAAAATATCACTATGTTTCACCAGTGCAGCGGTTGAAATGACACCACCCATGCTTGCCCCCATAATCCCGGTATGTTCTCGTTCTGGCTTTGTCGGATATGTTTTATCAATGAATGCTTTGACTCGAAGAACTTCTGCTAAGTATAAATCTCCTTTGCCTTTGGAGTAGGAATTCGCAAAGGGTGATAATTCATCAAATCGACGCGTATCTTGCGGAGCATCAATCCCTACTACAATGATTGGCATGATGTCATAGTTAAATGCATCTTGAACTTGCCAAATCTGATTAAAACTCGAGGTGGCAAGATCAAATAGATTATGACCGTCATGCATGTAAAGAACTGGAAAAGGTCCCTTCCCCGACGGTATATAAACATTGACCGTTAATTCACGCTGTAATGGTTCACTTTGAATTGAATGATAGATTATATTATTGGCCATGTAGATTACGATACTCCTGAATGGTAATTGATGGGTTAAAGGATGATGTAATCGCTCTGACTTTTTCAGGATGTTCCAATAAGTCAATCACCCCTGCAGACACAACATATGTCGGGTTTACAAGAGCTTGCGTTGCATCTTTCATGCGAAAATCATTTCCATGAACACGCCCAACGCAACCTGAGTAGCCAAGCTGTATTGTAGGTACAAACAATCCAACATCACCGATATCTCCTGCTGCAAATGATAACTGATTATCCACCACAACAGGTACAACCTCTTTAATGTATGGAACAAAAATATCACTTAACGGCCGACATTGAATCAAAGGAGCATACCCCATTTCATCTAGGATGCTAGCATGAGCACCGAGTGCCGTAGCACTGTGGATAGCCGCATTAGATATTTTTTGACTAATTTGATGAAGCACGTTCGGATCTGCAGCTCGGATATACCCTTCTAAAACTGCCTCTTCAGGTACGGAGTTGACACTTTGACCTCCGTTTGTCGTGATCATATGAATCCGCACACGCTCTTCTTCCCGAAAAGTCTCACGCAAAAAGGCAATCGCATTTTGAGTTAAGGCCAATGCATTTAAAGCATTAACTCCCTCTGATGGAGCAACAGCTGCATGTGCACCTTGACCTTCAAAACGAATAGTTTTATAAACAAAACCCGATAAGGTTGCATTCACTTCCATTGACGGATTTGTTGTTTCCCCCATGGTGTGTACAGACACAACAACATCCACATCCTTAAATGCATCTTTTAACAATAAATTTTGCTTTCCTGACCGAAGCTCAATTACACCTTTCTCTTGTAATGAACGACGAAAGTCCATATCAATATATTCTTCTGCAGCAATCGCAAACAAACTAACGGTTCCATGGAAAGATCGTTCTTTAAGGATTTTCATCACGTGAAGCATAATTGTTGATTGCATATGGTGGCCACAGGCATGGGCCTCCCCGTTAGGTCCTTGTTGATAGTGACCTGGGACGTATAAAGCATCTAATTCAGTAATTAATCCAATATGTGGTTTTCCACTTCCGATCGATGCTTGGAACCCATTGATTCCAAAGTCATTAACGATCGGAATGTTTTCATCTTTTAAAAAGCGTTTAAGGTAGGCAATTGTTTGCGATTCCTTAAATCCGACTTCAGGTATTGAAAAAAGGTCTTTTTCTGTTTTGGTCAGTGAATTGTATAGTTCTTTAACTTGTTCTAATACTTTCATGATCTACCTAACTCAAATATAACATACACCTTTCTGACCCAAGAATTCTTTATACATTCAATCACCGTTCTGTGTTGCAAAAATAAATGGATAAAATAAATAATTACAAAAGATTAATTTTTCTTAAAAAGTTAGCATATTTTGATTGACTGTTGAAAGCGGTTACTTTATAATAAACTCAATGATGAAAGTGCTTACATCTTCCATATGATTCGAGCACTTTCATCACAAAATTCTCATACTATGAGATGAAAAGGAAAGGTATATGAAAAAATTACTTAGTTTAGGACTCGTCTTACTTGTTTCCTTCGGACTTGCCGCATGTGAAGGAGCTACAGAAGAGAGTAACGGACCCCGTATTGCGGTATACATTAATGGTACTTTAGGTGATAAATCCTTCTTTGATTCAGCCAATCAAGGTGTGGAAGCAATCATTGATCAATACGGATACGACGTGCGAGTCGTTGAAGGTGGTAACGATGATACCAAATGGCAACCTGGCTTATTAGATTTAGCAGATGGTGACTATGACATCATTATTGTAGGAACATGGCAAATGGAGGCAAATGTTCAAGAGGCTGCTGCCTTACATCCCGACAAACAATTCATCATTTTCGACACAACTGTAGATTATTCGGATGGAAAAAACAGCAATGTCTACTCCATCATGTACAAACAAAATGAAGGTAGTTATCTAGCAGGAATCGTTGCTGCTTCACTCACTGAAACTGGTGTAATTGGAGCGGTTGGTGGATTAGATATTCCTGTTATCAACGACTTTATCGTTGGTTATATTCAAGGAGCTCAATCTGTAAATCCAGATATTAAAGTAGCCATATCTTATATTGGTGGTTTCGTGGACAGTGCGAAGGGTAAAGAATTAGCCCTTGCACAATTTAATGGACAAGGCGCAGATGTCATTTTCCAAATTGCTGGTAATGCAGGAATGGGTGTCTTGGAAGCTGCGGAAGAAGCTGGATTCTTAGCATTAGGTGTTGACTCTGACCAAGCATTGATTTTAGATGAAGATGGGCGTACTAATGTTGCATCCGTCATTCCCACTTCTGTCCTTAAAGACGTTGGGGCATCACTCAAACGTGCTGTCGATCTTAATGAAACGGATGAAGTGCCTTGGGGTTCATCTGAAACCGTTGGACTAAACGAAGGCTCAGTAGGTATTGCTCGTAATGAGTTCTTCGACAGTCTTGTACCTGCAGATGTGTTACCTCTATTAGATTCTGCAGAAACAGCTATTCGTAATGGATCTGTTGTAGTCGATTCCGCCTTTGGGATGGACCAAGCTACATTAGATGCTATACGCGACGCAGTACGACCTTAATCCAACTTAAATTATGAGTTTAGATAAAATACGTAGATGCCGTCTACGTATTTTATTTAATAAGGAGATATTATGAAAAATCTACTTACGATGAAACAGATTTACAAAGTCTATCCCAATGGTATCGTCGCAAACGAATATGTTGACTTCAACATAAGCGAAGGGGAGATTCATGCATTAGTGGGAGAGAATGGGGCTGGAAAAACGACCTTAATGAAAATCCTATTTGGCATTGAACAATACACCACTGGTGAAATCGTGCTTGATGAAGAACCTGTTCAGTTCAAAAATCCCCAAGAAGCAATCCATGCTGGAATTGGGATGGTCCATCAACACTTTATGCAAGTACCGAGTTTAACAGTGGCAGAAAATATTATTCTTGGAAGTGAACCGACAAAGAATGGATTTCTGGTAGATCGGACTAAAGCAATAGAAAACACAAAAGAGATCGCGGAAAAATATAAATTTAAAATTGATCCCACGATGAAACTCGAGGATTGTTCCGTAGGTACAAGACAAAAAATTGAGATTTTAAAAGCCTTATACCATGGCGCAAAGATATTAATCCTAGATGAACCGACAGCTGTGTTAACTCCTCAAGAAACGGAGGAGTTATTCCGTGAGTTGTCATTACTTCGTGAAAAAGGTCACACCATTATTTTTATCTCACATAAGCTCAATGAAGTGAAAGCCATTTCTGACCGAGTGACAATTATGCGAAATGCCAAACAGGTTGGAACATTTAAGACTACAGATGTCTCGAAAGAGGACATCTCAAACCTAATGGTGGGCCGAGAAGTAATATGGAACTTAACGAAAGAGAAAGCGTCACCAAAAGAACCAATTATTCAGTTAACCAATGTTTCAGTGATTGATGAGAACAAAAGATATCTTCTGGACCACATTAGTTTCTCAATGCGTCGGGGTGAAATCCTAGGCGTAGTGGGGGTGGAAGGTAATGGACAGCGTGAGCTTGTGGATGTACTCACAGGACTTCAAACACCAAGTGGTGGAGATATTCAATTTGAGCAAGAATCGATTGCAGGTCAAAATGTCCGTCAGATTCGTGATAAAGGAATTTCACACATTCCAGAAGATCGAATGACCTTAGGAATTGCATCAGAAGCATCCATTACCGATAACTTGCTTTCAATTTATGTTGATAAACCTGAATTTAACCAAGGCATCTTACTCAAAAATGATTTTATTCAAGAATGGTCAAATCAACGTATTAAAGAGTTTACTGTCAAAACAAAATCGAGTGAAGCTGCAATTCGAAGCCTATCAGGCGGAAACATTCAAAAGGTAGTTGTAGCACGTGAGTTCTCCAACCAACCTCAAGTTGTTATTGCAGATCAACCAACACGAGGCATTGATGTTGGAGCAGCTCAATTCATCCATAACAAACTCGTCGAGCTTCGAGATCAAGGATCATCAATTTTACTTGTTTCAGCCGACTTAACTGAGGTCATGGATGTTAGTGACAGTTTAATCGTTATGTACGAAGGAAAAATTGTTGCTTATATTGATGATATTTCGCAAGTGGTAGAGTCCGATTTGGGACGTTTCATGCTTGGGATTGAAAGCCAATCAGAAGAACAAATCAGGAGATGTGTCTATGCTTAAACGAATTAGAGAACAATGGTTGGCTCGACCTGTTGATACACGATTTGAGTTCATCCGATTTAGCTTAGCGATTGGAGTATCATTACTTGTAACATTTATCTTAATTCTTCTAGTTTCAAACGAACCCTTGTACGCGCTACGTCAGCTATTTTTGGGCCCAGTTTCCAGTTTTCGAAAATTTGCCAATGTGATTGAATCGACAATTCCCCTAACCTTTTTAGGACTAAGTGTTTCGGTCATGTTCAATGCAAGACAATTTAATCTTGGCTCTCCTGGTGCACTATTTCTTGGCGGTACAATGGCATCGATTGTTGCTTTAACCTTTCCACTACCAGCTATTCTTCTTCCACTGGTTGCAATGATTGTTGCAGCGCTGGTTGGCGGATTGGTAACCTCCATTCCTGCATATATCAAATTAAAATGGGGTGCAAGTGAACTTGTGGCTTCCTTAATGATGAATTTTGTTGCCGTTAATTTGGGATTTTATTTAATTTTAAATTTTTTCAGAGACCCGCAAGCTGGAAGTCTAGCTAGTTTCAAATTCCCCGAAGAAGCATTACTAGGAACCTTTGTCCCTAACACTAGAATTCATTATGGAATTATTGTTTTACTAGTAATGACCATCCTCATTTATTTGTTTATTTCACGAACAAAATGGGGTTATGCCCTTAGAATGACAGGCTTCAATAAAGAATTTGCAAAATATTCCGGGATTTCGACTGGTGCAGTAATTATGTATTCGCAGTTTGTTGGTGGATTATTAGCAGGTCTAGGCGGAGCCATTGAAAAACTCGGAATGTATGATCGTTTTCGCTGGCAGTTAATGCCAACCTATGCATTTGATGGAGTGATTGTTGCGGTGCTCGCGAAAAACAAACCACAATACATACCGTTGGCGGCTTTTGCTTTATCGTATATCCGTATAGGTGCCGATACAATGAGTGTCAACTCTGATGTAAGTTATCAAATGATTGCGATCATCCAAGGGTTGATCATCGTTATGATTGCGGCGAACGCCTTCTTAAGTAGTTACCGTCAGCGCATGATAGTGAAGGAGGCAATTGCTAATGATTAATCTATTCACACCAGAGTTCTTTTTTACCGTGATTCGAGTCACAACACCGATTTTATTTGCTGCAATGGCGGCAATCATATGTTCTAAGAGCGGTGTTATTAATATTGCTTTAGAGGGAATCATGCTTACTGCGGCCTTAACAGGGGTTCTTGCAAGTGGATTTAGTCAAAATCTTATCGTTGGCGTTATTGGCGGAATGGCGGGTGGAATGTTGATTGCTGGTCTTCTTGCCTACTTTTCGTTGTATTTAAAAGCCGACATCATTTTGACAGGAATAGCACTAAACCTTATGACAGTTGGTGGGACTGTATTTGTAATGTTCGCCTTTACAGGAGACCGTGGTGCTACCAATTCGATTCGTAGTTTACAATTTCCTGAAGTCAATATTCCAATAATTCAAGATATTCCTATATTAGGGACCGTATTTTCAGGCCACAATCTATTAACATACCTGGGGTTAGTTAGTGTTTTTCTAGTATGGTTCTTACTGAACAAAACCACACTCGGACTTCGCATGCGAAGTGTTGGCGAAAATCCTGATGCTGCAACGAGTGTTGGGATTGATGTAAAACAAATCAAGTTCCTATCGTTAGTATTGAGTGGCGCACTTGCAGCTTTTGGTGGCATGTACATGTCGATGGCTTATCTTAATGTCTTTTCCACTAATATGGTTGCAGGGCGAGGCTACATCTCTCTTGCTGCAGCGAGTATGGGGCAAGCCAATCCGATTGGAACATTACTGGCAGCTGCATTCTTTGGCTTAATGGAGTCTACTTCGTATCAATTACAAGCGATTGGAATCCCAGCTGAATTTGTAAATATGGTGCCATATGTGTCAGTCATCATCGGATTAGTCCTTTATGCACAATATCAAAAAACGCAACAAATGAAGAAAAAACAACTACGTCAGTTACAGGAGGATGCAAATGAAGCGTAAAATCATCTTTGATTGTGATCCAGGACATGATGATGCAATAGCCTTATTAATGGCTTTTGCTTCGGAAAAGTTAGAGGTCCTTGGCGTCACAGTTACTGGCGGAAATCAAACCTTGGCGAAAACGTTAAACAACACAAAACGAGTCTTGAGCTTTGCAGGTATACAATGTCCAATTGCAGCAGGTTGTGACAAGCCGCTTCTGCGTAAGTTAGAGGTTGCACCTCAAGTGCACGGGGATAGTGGGCTAGATGGCCCAATCCTCCCCGATTCTGACTTGCCGGTGGATGCTCGTCATGCAGTGGATTTCATGCGAGACATTCTTCTTGCACAGCCTTCACCCATAACATTGGTTGCGACAGGACCGTTAACGAATGTTGGGTTATTGCTAACAACATATCCTGAAGTAAAGGAAAAAATTGAAGATATTGCTATCATGGGAGGCTCTGTTGTAGGCGGAAACTGGACTCCTGGTGCTGAATTTAATATCTTAGTTGATCCGGAAGCAGCCCACATTACATTTCATTCGGGGATTCCGATACGAATGGCAGGACTTGATGTGACTCATAAAGCCATGGTGACCAAAGAGGATACAGAACGAATTCGATCCTTAAATAAAAAAGTCCCAATAATGGTAGCCGAATTACTTGATTTCTTTGCAAAATTTCATCACACAATGGGATTTGATGCCACACCGCTTCATGACCCGGTGACAATTGCTTACCTAATTGACCCTAGTTTGATCACGACGAAAGACTATTATGTTGATATTGACTTAAATGGAGAATTTACAACGGGTGCAACCGTCACAGACCAAATAGACATCTTAGGTTACGAACCGAATACCACGGTCATGCTAGACATTAACCGAGAAGGATTTGTCGACCTATTGGTTGACTTGGTGAATCGTTATGAATAAACGTCCCTTAATATTTGATTGTGATCCTGGTACGGATGATGCAATTGCCTTGATGGCAGCCTTTGCGAGTGAGGAATTCGATATTATTGCGGTCACGAGTGTGGCTGGTAATGTCGGAATCGAGCATACAACACGAAATGCACTACAATTGATCGAGTTGGCAGGCAAACAAATTCCAGTGGGTCAGGGAGCTGTTCGCCCATTATATCGTCCTCAAAAACTTGCTGTCCATGTTCATGGAACGAACGGATTACGAGGGATTGAACTCCCACCAGCTACAGCTAACCCTGCCGGAACGGCAGTTGAGTTAATTGTAAAAGCAGCCAATGATTATAAAAACACCCTCGAGATTCTAGCTGTTGGTCCGTTGACCAATTTGGCCCACGCTTTCTTACTTCACCCAGAAATCATTCCAAACATTAAACGCATCGTAATTATGGGGGGCGGTCACGAAATGGGTAATGCAACACCTGTAGCAGAATTCAACATTTATGCTGACCCTGAGGCAGCAAAAATAGTTTTTGAAGCTGGTATCCCACTATATATGGTCGGTCTTGATGTCACGATGGCTCAGGGGATAACCCGTGAAGAAACAGAACATATCTTCAATTCCAAAAATCCACAAACAGATTTAATTTATCGTATCTTAAACGAACGTGTAGAAGGTTCGCGATATGCCGATCAAGCCTTTGTTCATGACGCAATGACTTTTTTGTATATGGTGGACGATAACATTCTAAGTGGGGATTGGTATCATGTTGATTTAGAGACTAAAAGTGATATCAGTTTTGGTAAAACTGTAGTTGATTACTATCATGTGACAGGTAAACCCAAGAATTGTTGGGTTGCCCTCGAGCTCCACTACGAGCGCTATCGAGATCTTCTCTTTGAACGCTTACGTCGTTATGAATAATCAAAAAGGGGAAGCTCGCCTTCCCATTTTGATAAGGAGGCACTATGAAAGCATGGCAAATAGAGCGCAAAAAGATGGATGATGCTATCCCACGATTGTTGTCTGAAGATGAACAAACATGGGATTTTGCAACCGTGCTGGAACAACAATCCGATACGATGGTTAAACTATATTGGGATTCTCATGTTCCAGGTTCTTATGCTCCCGAATCTATTATGATCGCAGCTATACAAGCGATGGAGAATCGTGGATATGTATTCACCAATGCAGATGAACTAATACAACAGGGTCTGGATGCACTTGCCAAAGATGACATTTTACAACTTCACGAAATTACTGGCCGTTTATGGCAAAGTATTGCTTCGGCAAAACCCGATCGCACTCATCGCTATTACACATTCAGTCATTATCATAGTTATAATGATGTTGTAAAAAAAATAACGTTTCCTGATCCAATACCCGTCAAAAAAGACATTAATTTACGAGATCAAATTTATTCTGGATGGTTGGGTCAAATTATTGGTGGGGCTGTTGGTACGGCAATCGAAGGATACACAACAACAAATATTATGGACACATTTGGCGAAGTTCGTCATTATTTGCGTTCCCCTAATACGTACAACGATGATATTACCTTTGAACTCGCCTTCTTAAAGGCATATCAAGAATATGGTCCAGAAGTGAAATCTGACCAGATTGCTGACAAGTGGCTATCATTCATTCCCTTGGCGTGGTCTGCTGAAGACTTCGCTCTACGCAATTTGCGTCAAGGAATTTATCCTCCTAAAAGTGGTACTTTCCAAAACCCATTCAGTGATTGGATTGGTGCTCAAATGCGAGGAGCTATATGTGGAATGCTAGCTCCAGGAAACCCCAAGGAAGCGGCTCGATTATCTTGGATTGATGCGGTTATTTCTCATGACAACAATGGAGCATTAGGTGAAATGTTTAACGCGATCCTTGTTAGTTTGAGTTTTGTATACAATGATTCCAGACAGTTATTACGATCAACATTAGACTTGATTCCTAGCGATAGTGAATACTATCACTTCGCCAGTGCTGCACTTGCAGCTTGTCAAAAACATGACAATTGGTTGGATGCATGGAGAGAATGTGAACCGCAATTCGAACGCTATAACTGGATACATGCTTACCCAAATATCATGGCTGAAATAGTTGCGCTATGGTATGGTAATTCTTCTTTCGAAGATACCTTACACGTCATTGCTATGACCGGACAAGACGTTGATTGTAATGCCGCTCAAATCCTATGCGCGATTGGAATCATGACCGGATCTTTGGCCATTCCCAAATCCTTCACTGAACCAATTGCTGATCGACTGGATACCTACTTGCGTAGAGATAAAGTCATGAGTATCCGACAACTTTCAGACGATACTTTTGAAATGGTGCAAGCCTATGACAGATAAATACCTTGGCTGTCTCATTGGTGCCGCTGCAGGCGATGCACTTGGTGCACCAACAGAAACAAGAAATCCAAATCAAATAAGGACCTATTTTAACGGCCCTGTAATTACATTTTTAACTCCTCCTAATGATGTATTTGCTCGAGGTAATCTTGCTGGTCAAGTGACTGATGACTTTTGCTTAGCTTATGTTACATTACAAACAATTCTAGAACATCAAATTGTCTCAACTGAGGTTTCGATTAAGGGTCTATTGACATGGGCAGCTAATCCAGATTATGTCCGGTTAGCAGGACCTACTACCCTTGCAACCATTAACCGCTTACGCTCAAAAGATTCAATACAATCAACGGAATTTATTGTAGCGAGTGATAATGCGAAAGCTACCAACGGATTGGCGATGAAAACTGCCCCACTTGCCTTACTTTCTCACGGAGATATAGAAAAAGCCATTTCGAATATCTTTACTATCGGCCAGGTTACTCATAACAACACAATTGCATTATCAGCAGGAGCAGCAGTCGCTGCTGCGACAGCAAAAGCCTTACAACCCTCTGCAACCCTTCAAATGGTTCTCGATGCTGCAATTAAGGGTGCTCATGTCGGACAGGAAAAAGCGTTATTGATGGGTGCGGATGATTTGGCAGGAAGTAATGTTGCACGTCGTATAGAGCATGCGATATACATTGCTCAAAAATCTCAATCCAAGGAGGAGGGTCAACAAGATCTCATTGATTTTATTGGTACAGGGATTCTTGCTTATGAGTCTATTCCTACTGCATTTGGACTTCTCGCTTTATATCCTGACAAACCAATAGAAGCTTTGTATGCAGCTGTAAACATTGGTAATGATACCGATACCATTGCGACGATCGTTGGGGGAATTATAGGCGCGCTTTATGGTGATCAAATATTCCCTGACACCTTTTTGTCAATCTTGAATGAAGTAAATGGTTACAACCTAGAATCCCTGGCTCTAAAGGTTAAAGCATGGCATTACTAATTGCATTCGGATCGAATAATATCGATGTATATTATTCTTCCACTCACTGGCCAGCACCTGGTGACAAAGCAGTCATTACTCCTCTCCAACAGGAGGTTGGTGGGATGATTGGAAATGCCGCGAGTGTCTATGCAAAGTTGGGACTTCCCGTTATAGCTTTTGATTATTTGCCTAATGGGGAGGACACTGAGCTCATTCTCGATTCAATGAAGAAATCTAAAATTAATATCAATTTTGTTGATATTAATGATTCATATGAGCTAAGTAAATGTATAGTAATTACTAATCAGGGCGAACGAATCATTTATGTTATTAGTAAATCAAGTAACAAAACAACACTAACAACACGTCAAATAACCCAACTGGGACCTGATTCCATATTTTATTGCAATCCGATTGAC
This sequence comes from Bacillota bacterium, assembly GCA_965657695.1. Classification (GTDB taxonomy): domain Bacteria; phylum Bacillota_I; class Bacilli_A; order MAG-NZ; family MAG-NZ; genus M30B81. The sequence continues at coordinate 38,368 of CBFHOU010000004.1, forward strand.
TTCTTTCATTTATCGAACCGACACCTTGTACTTGAAAGTGCTTGCCAGATTGTCTTTGATGTAGAATACAATGCCATACATCAAATTCCGACCCCAATTGCCTTTTTATCACAAGCAAGCATTTTATTCATCAATCAAAGTGCTCATGAGTATCTCATGACCATTGAACCTCTCTATATAAAACATCTTGCTCCACGAATCATTGTAATTACTCGTGGTGAAAATGGGTCTTTGTTGTATGAGACCAACCAAGAACACTTTATTGATCCTTGTCCCACAACTGTTGTTGATACCACTGGAGCAGGAGATACACACCATGCAGCCTTTCTCTATGCCTATCAAAAGAAATTTGGTCTCGTAAAGGCTGCTAGATTCGCGAGTGCAGCGGCTAGTCTATCAATTACCAAAATGGGACCAAGAAGTGGCCAACACACAGAAAATGAAATTAATGAATTTGCAAATTTACACAATTATAATATCTAAAAAAAAAATTGCCCACTAAGTGGGCATTTTCTTTAGATTGATTCAAGAGCAATTTCCATCATCCGAGTAAAGGCATTTTGGCGTTCTTCTGCAGTAGTTTCTTCTCGAGTTGCAATATTATCAGAAACTGTCAGTAAACACGCAGCTTTTTTACCTAAGTAACGTGCATTTGCATATAATGCAAAGGATTCCATTTCCGCTGCGATGACGTTCATTTCCTTATGAATATCCATCATATCGATCTCTTTTCCAAAGTAGAAAACGTCACTCGAATGAATGCGGCCTTCAAGCATTGGATAACCTAGTGAATCCGCTGCTTTTTTTAGTGATTGATTCAGTTCTTTACTAGGCTCTTGAATATTTTCATTATAGTTGAATGCTGTTTTTGCATATGTTGACCCAGAATAAGCACTGTCAACTAGTATGACTTCATACAACTTGATATTTGGATCGAATGCTCCGCAAGAACCAACACGAATGATATTCTCAACCCCATATTGTGAATAGAGTTCATACGAATAAATACCCATACTTGGCATTCCCATCCCTGATCCCATGACACTAATAGCTTTACCCTTATAGGTACCTGTATAACCTAGCATCCCTCGGACGTCATTAAATAATACCGGATTGTCTAAAAAAGTCTCGGCAATAAACTTGGCACGAAGTGGATCTCCTGGCATCAAAACCGTTTTGGCAACTTCACCTTTGTTCGCTTTATTATGTGGCGTTGACATAGATAATACCTCCTATAAATATTGTATCAAATCCCTTTCATTACCATAAAAAAAGCCCAATCAAATTGGGCTTTTTTAAATGAATTAATTGTTTGCGTCCAACCATGCATTTGCTGCTTCAACGATGGCAGCTTGTGCTTCTTCAGGAGTGAACGTTCCATCCCATACGCCTTGGTAAAAGTCAGTGACACCAATACCGTAGTAGAGGTTCATAACACGTTGGTTCGGATCATTTGGTAATGCTAATGCAGGAACAATTTGGTTGAGTCTCATACCATTTGTAAACTCAGCTTTTACTGGATCAAAGATCGAAGGAGTTGAGAATGCACCTTGTTGCAATGCTGGTAAGTATGTTGAGTTTGCAATCATACTTGACATTGTTGATGGAGTATACAACCAACGTAACACTTCAGACGCTGCAGATGGGTTTGGTGTATAACCATTGACCGCAAATGCTTTCGTTCCAGAGAACGGACGAAGTGGGTTACCTTCAAACGTTGGCATTGCTGAGAATCGGTACGTTGCACCTGTTGTTTCTGTAGCAGCCGTTACGTTCATCCATGTTCCGACTAAACTAAATGGATACGCTTCATCATTTAGATACGAATCCCAGCGCCATCCCATCGCGGAAGCTGCTTTTTTAGTTCCTGTTTCATCAAGATTTTGACCTTGTTGTGAGAATGTTTGGATAAACTCTAATCCACCTAAGAATTCTGGAGAATCAAATCCAGGTTCTGTTGGACCATCTTCGAAAATAACAAATCCTTTAGATGAAAGACTTGAGTATGCACTCCATGCTTCACCTAATGAAATTGGAAATACTTCTAAAATTTCTTTCCCTTTGTATTCGCGTCCTGCTAATCCTAACTCGAAGATTTCTTCAAATGTGTCAAACGCATCAGGTAATCCATCATTGTCGGAATCAGTATCAACATCAACACCTAAGGAACGTAACATCGTTTCGTTCCAGCTAAAGCTCATACCATCCCAGAATGCTGTTAAGGCAATGGTCGCACGACCATTAATAACGTCATTAATTGCTGGTAAAGTATCTGTTTGAGCTAAATCATCAAAATAAGGATGAAGTGGTAATAGGTTAATTTCACGACCAATAATTTCATCGGTAATAACTAACGCAACGTCAGCAGCTTCTGCTTGACCGACTTCAAATCCTTCAACCCCTGTGGATTCACCATTTGCAGATCCAACGTTTCTAAAGATAACGCGTCCTGCTAATGCTGGGAAATCTGCATTCCATTTTTCAACTAATGCTTCTCCCATGTTGTCATTATCAACCCCGATAGTGATAGTTGCACCGGGCTCGAATAAGAAACGACGAGCGTCATTGTCCCAACAAGCATCATTACCATTGGGAGTTTCACAGTCTTCGTAACCTAAAGTTACCGAGTCTACAGTCGTACGTTCAACGGTATTCCCTGTTGGGCGTTCTGTTGTTTCAGCCCCACATGCCGCTAAACTGACAACCAAAAGTAGAGATAACGGTAAGGCAATCAATTTTTTCATGTAAATATAATCCTCCTAAAAGATTTTAAAATTGCACTCACATTATAGCGCTTACATTATAGAAATACAACTAAAATGGTAACGCTTTACGAAATTAGTTTTGTGTATTTTTCGTAAAAAGTCCGAAATAGAGGTACATCATGCGAAGCGAGTAAACCGTGATAAATAAAATACCTGATAAACTTGCTTCTAACAGCCCAATCGTTCCACCAATAATGGCAGGTCCAATCATTGCTAATACCGCTATGGCTAATGCTTCTTTAAACCGTAGTTTTTCTCGTTTGGTTTGATAATTACTAATAAGTAACATTGTTGAAATAATAATGAAATACATTCCGTTTTGCAGAAGCTGACCTGTCCAAATTAAGAAAAAATCAAGACTTGCAGCTCCAGTAGCAAGGGCATACACGACTTCTTCTACCGTAGATTGATCGAGTAATTGGTCAAACCGTTGACCCTCTAGAAATTGGTAGGACCCCACGAAGCTTGCTTCTTCGTACTGAATAACCATAGCGGTTTGAGCAAAATAGATGTATTGATTTCCGGCTGGTTCTTCGAAGTATGTCACTTCGTAACCATTAATGACTGCAGCCATCGGTGTCACACCACAAATTAGTTGACCTTGAAGTTCACAACCACTCGAAGAAAAAACTTCCTCTAACGTCTCTTCTAATTGTGGAAATTGAACCATAATGTCATCGCCAGTGATCACAGAGCGATTGACGATCAGTGGTGCACTAAGAAGGGATGTATTTACAAAAAAGAGTAATAGAATAAGCCATCCGCTCATTCGTTTGAGTGAGAGGATGGCTTTGTTAGAATATAAGACTTTAGCCAAGGACTGAATCATCCTTTGTCGGCTCCAGCAGTTAAACCGTATACAACGAAGCGTTGCATGTAGATCTGAACAATCATAATCGGTATAGCAATAAAGAGGGCCCCAGCCATAAAGGCAAGTGGCGAATAGACGGCCCCGAGCGGATCGGAGAATTTAAATAACCATACCGCTAAGGTGTTCACCTGCGGCATGATGATGCTTGGCAGGATGTAATCCATCCATGGTGCCATAAAGGCATTAACCGCAACAAACCCCATGATCGGTACTGCTAGGGGGATGATTATGCGGGTCATAATTTGGAGGTTATTCGCCCCATCAATCGATGCGGCTTCGTCCAGTGATTTAGGAATGTTCCGCATATACCCACGAATAATAAACGTGTTGTAAGGAATGGCTCCCGTCACATAAACCAAACTGAGTGCTGTCGGGTTATTCAGTAGCTCAAACTGACGGAACAACATGAATAACGCCACCATTCCCATAAAGGCAGGGAACATTTGTAGACCCATAAAGGTTAATAACACTTGTTTTTTCGCGACAAATTTATAACGTGAGAACGCGAATCCAACCAAACTGGATAAGATCACGACAAGAACGGTATTTAACACCGCTACATATAACGACACCGAGAAGGCTTCCCAGTAATCGGATAATCCTTGACCAGTCATCGAACGGTATTCAAAAAGGTATTCGTATTGTTCTAGGGTTAGGTTGGCAGTAAAGGAGTTGAATCCTTCCCGAACCCCAGCAAAATCAAACGCAAACAAGGATCGAAACATGTCAAATGGTAATTCGACACCCGACAGTAGTTTTCCTGGACTTAAGGACGCAATCACCATCCACAATAACGGCGTTAAAACTAAGAGCAAGTTAATAATCAATACGATATGGTTAAACGTCCACAACAATGTATCTTTGATTCGTTGTTGCACTGCATAACGATTCATTAGTCTTCCTCCCAAAATCCCTTAACGCGGGATAAATTATAAATCGCAAACAAGCCGACGATCGCAAAGACAACAATCGAATAGGTGCTGGCTAAGTTATATCGTGCAGGGTTGTTCGCAAAGGCAATTTTATAAATCCAACTGATTAAGATATCGGTTTGACCTGGCATCGAACCGGTTACCCGTAAAGCTAAGGGGATTTGATCAAGCGGATATCCAGGCCCTCCGGCAGTGAGGAAATAAATCGCCCCAAAGTTATTAAAGTTGAAGGTGAAGGTGGTAATAATAACGGGCATGGTAGCTCGCAAGACCCATGGCCACGTAATAAATCTAAATTTTTGTGTATCCGTTGCCCCATCAATTTCACTTGCTTCATATAGTTCATCAGGAATCGTTCCTAGAATCCCAGTGATTAAAAGCATGAAATACGGTGACCCCATCCACAAGTTAACTAAAATAATAATCACTTTTGTCAATGGACCATTACCCGGTTCGGTATACCACAAAATAACGCCTTTATCGGCACTCTGTCCGAGTAATCCGATGCCCGCTAAGAAGTCTTTGACTTGGTCTAAAACACCAAATTCAACCAAGAGTAAATTCGCAAGCCCATCATTACTACTAAAGACATTACGAAACATTAATAAACTAACTAGTCCTGGAATCGCCCACGGTAAGATCATAAATAGACGCCATGCTTTTTTGTATTTTACATAGCGGCTGTTGACGACCATCGCTTGAAAGAACCCAATAGAGTAGACCGTGACCGAGGACATAATCGCCCAAATAATCGTCCAAAGAAAGACATTCCCAAAGAAC
>CBFHOU010000005.1:0-20005 GCA_965657695.1 Bacillota bacterium
TAATTATCGAAAATTATCTTCGGACGTCTTACAAGAAATAAAACACAAAGCAGATGTCTACCGAAAAGGAGTGTTAGATGGAACGTTGTAATCTTGTGTGGTTTGACCATGACTACCGAGTTCATGATCATCCTGCGTTACTAGCAGCGACAAAAGCACGCGCCAAGGTGTTAGGAATTGCTGTGATTCATCCCAGCGAGTTGAAAACTCATACCCACGGATTTCTTGCCATGTCAGCAACACGACAACAAGCTCTTCATCATGTACTTAACGAGCTTACGGTAACACTATTTACTTATAACATTCCTCTTGTGGTGATGATTGACACCTATGAAAACGCGATAAAGCGTGTGCAACAACACGTTGAAATCCAGAACATATTCGCATCCGAACCTCGGGGATACCTTGAAGACAAACGAATTCGTCGTCTGCAAGAAAATGTATCCATTCCATGGTCTTTTCATCCTGGACGCGCGTTATTAATTCATGAACCGTGGTTGTCATCAATTCCTGATGTATTTACGTCGTTTCGCAAAGAACTCCAACAAAAAGCGACATACCGGATTTCAGTGCCAAAACCCCAATCAATACCCATGCTTGACGTAACGATTGCTGATGACTTAAACCAACTTGATCATCAATTAGATCTACCATTTGCACTCGGGGAAGAGGCAGCAATTGCGCGTCTTCATTATTACTTGTTTGAACGTAAGCTAGTGAATCATTATAAAGAAACTAGAAATGGAATGTTATCGTTTGACGATTCGAGTAAGTTATCGTTTCATTTAGCGATGGGTACGTTATCGGCGACTCAAGTTCATGAGACATTAAAGCACTATGAAAAAACGATACACAAAAATGACTCAACCTACTGGTTACGCTTTGAACTGTGGTGGCGAGAATTCTTCCACTGGCAAGCACAACGAAATCTCAACATTTATGTCAAACCACAAGCGCACCGCCCGAATCCAACCATGATCCAAGCATGGATGAAGGGTGAAACAGGTTTTGCGTTAGTCGATGCTGCCATGAAAGAACTAGCAACAACGGGGTACATGTCAAACCGTGCTCGACAAAACGTGGCTAGTTTCTTTGTCCATTATTTGAAGCAAGATTGGCGAGTCGGGGCCGACTACTTTGCGAGTCAATTGATTGATTATGACCCCTCTTCCAACTATTTGAATTGGCAATATGTCGCAGGGGTTGGCCATGATCCTCGTGACTACCGCATCTTTAATGTCTATAAACAAGGACTACAATACGACCCCGATGCCTTGTATGTGAAATCGTGGCTACCGGAACTAGAAGGACTATCCGCGAGTCAAATTTATCGGGTTCAAAGTCCAGACTCACAACAACGTGGTCGTCCGAAGCCCATTGTTTCAATGCCATTTTAAAAAAAGCCCAATTGGGCTTTTATTTATGATACGGTTCGTTTTTGATGATTTTAAATGCGCGGTATAGTTGTTCCAAAAAAATGATGCGCATTAACTGATGGGGAAATGTAAATGACGAGAATGACATCGGATTGATTTTCAACTCTTCTGCTAACCCGTTGGACCCGCCGATAAGAAACTGGAAGGGTTCGGATTGATATGTTTGATGATCATTGATCAAATTTGCAAAAGCCTCGGAGGTGTAGGATTTACCTTCTAAGGTTAACGCAATGGTTTTACCTCGAGGGTCTAGTACTTTTTGTATAGAAACGGCTTCTTCACTCGGGTCATCCGTTTTGGATTCTTTGACCTCAACTATCTCCAAATCGACATAATGTTTTACTCGAGAAACATAATCACCAAGAATACGATTCATTGAGCTGGAGCTCATGGTACCAACACAAATCAAGCGAACCTTCATAACGTAATAACCTCAGTCGGTTCATCTTGTCTGGAATAGATTCGTTTAATGACTGTTCCTTGAAGGAACTGATCGTGGGTCTGAATCGCATGCTTTTCGGTATTTGCTTCTTGCGATAAATGAACAAATACAACAAACTGCGTTTTTTCTGTGATTAACTCACGTAAGACCAGTGCGGATTGTTCATTGGACAAATGGCCTGTATTCCCAATGATTCGCTGTTTCAACGTAAAGGGGCGATCGGTATCTAGCAATAATTCAGGGTCGTAATTGGATTCAAAAACGTACCCGTCTGCGCCACGTAAGATGTCAAACAACGATCGAGGCACATACCCTGTGTCCGCAGTATGAACAATTCGTTTGAAACCATGCTCGATGATGAATCCTACCGGCTCGTTGGCATCATGCGACACATGAAACGTAGTGATGAGCGTATCATCCAAGGCGACTTGGTCTTCATAGACCATTAAACATTCCAGAGGAATCGCTTGTTTGATATAAGGTGCAAGTCCTTGATACGTTTTTGCAGTAATAAATAACTTCGGTTTATAAAATTTATAGATCGATGGAAGGCCCACGACGTGATCACTGTGTTCATGGGTAATAAAAATAGCATCCAAGGTGGGAAGCTCTTTTTGATGCTGGGCTAAACGTGATCTGATTTCACGTGTTGAAAACCCGCAATCGACCATAAAGGTATGAACCGGTGTTTGGTAATACGTACAGTTGCCCTTCGACCCGGATCCTAAAACTATAATTTCTATCATATTCCATCGTAGTGTAGCATAGAAAAATCGCTTCATAAAGTTGAAACGACGGCCTCAAAGTGTTATTATTTTATTTGCGAATTTACCCCATTTGGGGCAAAGGAGAAACACATGACAACACAACAATGGATACGACGTATTGCACCTATCACTGTTGGGCTAATTATTATCATTTTATTAGCCTTGAGCTGTAGTGTAATTACGCAGGATGCAGAGGTTCCACGCTTATCGAACCCCAATCAAACCTATGCTTCATTAGGTGACATCTCAATTTCCAATGAAGAAATTTATACCGAACTTGTCAACCTATACGGAACGCAAGTAATGAACTACATGATTGCTGAAGATCTATTAAGCAATGGCGACATCGATTATGTAGACCGTGCAAAAAACGATACTTCATATGATATTCAAGAGGAATTAGAGCGTGCCATATACGGAATGCCCTATCGTGAAGCACTCATTACGTTCTCTGAGGCTCAAATATTAACAAGCCAAGACCAATTTGAAATCACCTTGGTCCAAAATGGCTTTGACACTCAAGCTCAATTTATTGAAGAACTCTACTTAGAAAGAGCTCGTGAACTTTATACATTAGACCAGATTTTAGATGGAGATCAAGTAACAGGACTAGATATTGCAACTTACTATGAAGAGGACTATTACAATGATGTTTGTGCTCTAGTGATTCGTTATGACTCCCTCGAGGGTGCGGTCGCAGCAATGACAGATGCAGGACTTGAGGTCCTTGAATTTGGAAATTTCTTTACCATTCCAGATACACAAACCATTCTAGAAACATATATTAGTCTTTACAACCAAGCCTATGGAACATCATTATCCTTTGAAAATGGTGTATTTAGTGGTTGTGAAGAGTCTATTACATACAACTATGACGATTTGTCAGATGATAACCAGCAATTAGCCGACCTATTATTTAAGGAGTTATCGGGATCTAGCATCGTAAACCCTGACTTTAGTGGAAACTTTGTATCTTACACCGAAGTGGTGGAATTAGTGAGAGGGAATGATTCCAGTTACATCCTCGTCCATAAAATTAGTGGCGATGAACTTCAGGATTTCCAAACTCTATTCCCTGAACTATCAACCGAAGAGTACTCCGCATTACTCGTTGAACCTGCTAGTGCTATCACCAGCAACCGTGAATTAGTAGACGAGATTGCAGCCATTGTTGCTCAAGAAAAAAGTGAGAGCGACTCAGAAAAAACGGCGAAAATGAACCAGATGTTCCTTGGCAGTGAATTGGACGTATTTGACCCCTTCTTGCGATTATCCGTTCTTTCATCCATGTTTGAGGTGGATGAAAATAATGGACACCCATCCATGGTATTCCGATACAGTCGTGGGGACGAAGTCATTCAAGTCATGGCAGATGAGTTCTTTACGGAATTGCAACGTTACGCTCCTGTTGCAATTACAAACCTATTAACAACACAAGTTGCTTTACAAGACCGTGATAACTATGAAGCGATTGTAACCTCTGAATTAACTGAGGGTGCACGTGCTCAGTTACAACAATTTAAAGATTCCTTCTTCGGAGGGGAATATGAGGAGTTTGGCTTTAGTCCACAAGTACTTCGCTGGGAGGACTTCCTCTACTTAGGATTTGGCTATCGAACCGAACTTGAACTTTATAATCGTTTAATTGAGCAAGAGGTCCTAGGTAGCTATTTGGCAAACTTAGGCGACAATCCAGATCTAGTTGATACGTACTACGACCTAATGGTTGAAGACTATAATGAAGATTTTGACATTTCGGTCTACCATTTCTTAATTCACCGTGATGATGATAATGATGGTCAACCCGACCCATTATTAGAAGGTACGTGGAGTGATCGTGAACGTGCCCAAGCCAGTGAGTTGGCAGATTTATTACGTGATGCATTAGAAGCGCGTCAACTCGAAGAAGAAATTACGATAACTAGCCTAAATACGATTGTGAATGAATATCGTGCATCCTTCTCTCAAGATGATGTATGGTATGAATACAAACAAGCAGGCTTCTTGGTCCTTGAAGAAGATTTAGGTGATGTTGGACCAGATCAAATGGTTGCACCGTTTGAAGCTGAACTCTTTAGTATGTATAACACCATGGTGTATGAGGTTGCACGAAACTTAATCAGTCCAAACAATGTGGAATCATCCTTTGGAGTCCATATGGTTTATGCTCATAACTATAATGTGAAACTTGATGCCTACCCTTCCAATAATGCATTAAGCATCCCATCCCGTGATGATGTAAGACGCTTTGCTGAAGGCCAAGAAAGCTTACTCAGTGAAGAAGTCATCACCTTCCTCGATCGCTACTACAGCCCACTCAAATCAAGCTATACGGGGTTATTCCAAAATGTACTCCTTGGACAAGCACGTAGTGACTACGGAATACTCAGTTTTACAAATCCATCGGAGCTTGAACGATATAATTCATTAATGGATGTATATCAACTCCAAGCATCCATAAGCTTTGATCCACGTCGATAAAAAAGAAGCAGGAATTCCTGCTTCTTTTTTTTAGTGTTTGAGTAGACTGCGTCCATCAAGGACCGGGATACGTTTAGTCCATTCTCCTGTTTCAACTTCATCCAAATACACGCGAATCGATTCCATTTTTGAATCCAAGTTATCAATGAAATAAACAAACTCCGCTTCGGCAATTTGAGGAGTTTGAGCACTTCCCCATTCTTTTCGACCATGATGAGAAATGATGATATGTTCCAACAGTAAGGCTTTCTTAGAGTCTATTTTTAACTCTTGGGCCACTTCATTGACCCAGCGGGCTCCCATCACTAAGTGTCCCATTAGTTTCCCCTCTGTAGAATATTCAGGAGATTTAGCTTCCGTTAGCTCTTCTGTTTTCGCGAGGTCATGAAGTAGAATCCCAGCATAGACCAGCGACTCATTTAAGAACGGGTAAATCGGCAATAAACTCTCAGCAACCTGACACATCGTAACGGTATGGTAACTGAGTCCTTGAAGGTAGGCATGATGGTTTTGCGTTGCGGCAGGATATTCAAGGAACGCCGTACGTCGTGAGGTAATGAGTTGATTCGTGATGGTAGAAAAGTCTGGATCACTTATCCGTGATAAATAATAATCGACCTGACTTGAAATCCACTCTACCGACTTTGGCGCTGAATCGAAAAATAATGCCGTAATAGTAGGGTCCTCAATTAATTCAAAATCCTTCACAATAAACTGAAGTCGAGAGTTGTATTCATTCACAACACCACGAAATCGGTACACACCACCACGATATAGCGTGTCTGGAAGCGCGTTCCACCACCGCGCGGTTACAGTACCTGTTTCATCACTCAAATTAAGGGATGCATAAGGTTGTCCATCTCGAGTTGTACTTTCATTTACGGTATTTACTTTGGCAATCAGGCCATCGACCTCGTTGTTCATTTCTTGTTTTAACATGTCTATTTTCATGCACTTTTCTCCTTCGCGTAATCAACTATTTCTTCGTTGTTATTTTGGATCTGATGCTCTAACACAGCCTTTTCAATTTGAATCAGCATCGCTTCGATGGCAGGACCCTTGAACCCTAGTGCTTCAATATCACGTCCGGTAATGGCAAGCTCATCTCGTTTATGAATGATGAGTTGGTCGTATTGATTAAGGAGTGTTTGGGGGTCCCATCCAAATAAAATTGAACCAACACGAATCATAGATTGCGGGTACGGCGATACATACATCTTATAAGAATTAGGTCGTTGAGGAGGTACTTCTCGCAAGTATACAAATTGTTTTTGTTCTTGCTTGGTTAACAAGAATCTCGATTCAAACGAGGGAAACCTTTGTTCGGCAATCACAAGCTGTTCGACCAAGGATAACTTTGGGTTATTCTCGAACTGTGGGGGAATCAACGGAATCGCTAAACTGCGCAAATAGTGATTCATCTTATGTAAATGAGGTCCCTGAAGTAGTTTACGAATTTCGATTTGAATTCTTTCCATGGCAATTGAATCCACGAGTTGTTGATGCTGTTTCATCGCTTCTAGCAAAGCATCATCTAAATCAAAGCCTAGTACACTGACAAACCGTAGCGCTCGGATGATTCGTAGCGCATCTTCTTGCATGCGGATGTAAGGATCACCAATTGCTTTAATAAGTTGATGGTTCAAATCCATCTTTCCACCAACGATATCAATGATTTCTTCATCCATGTTCATGGCAATGGCATTTATTGTAAAGTCTCGTCGTAAGACATCCATCTCGAGACTATCACCATACACTACATGGTCAGGACGGCGATGGTTCGAATAGGAACCATCACTTCGAAACGTTGTAATATCGAAGGATTGATGATCGATCATTACAGTGACACTTCCGTGCGCAATCCCCACATCAATCGTATGATCAAAAATTTCTTTGACTTGTTGAGGCGTTGCATTGGTCGCAATATCAATATCATCTGAATGAATGCCGAGAAGATAATCACGGACAAAACCACCTATGACATAGGCTTCATATCCGTGCTGTTCAAATTGCGCTAACACCGCTTTTATGACCGAATTCATAGGCTGATTATACCACACAAAAAAAGAGCCAAATGGCTCTTAGGATGGGGTCTACGGTAGGACAACTTCCAGTAAAAAGCGTGTGGCCTCACTGAATAAATAAGCGAGGATTACCGTCATTATCAAATAAAATGCTTGTTTTTGCCATAACTGACTTCGACGAAATAAGGTATCGATATTCAACGCTTCCAACACCTTGAATGTAAATGGAATCATCAAAACAAAAACAGCAAATTGATATAGCGTAACGTATTGATCAAGACTCATTGCTTTTTCGCTTTGCAAAATATAAGTATGTCATTAATACAAGCCAATATATGCCTAGTGCTGCGATTGTATAAATGAGAGCAAGGCCAGGCTGATCGACAAAACTTTCAGGAATAACTAAAATTCCAAAGAGTGGAATCGCAAAGAATAAGGCTGTCCCGCCACCAACAACTAAGCTTTGAGCAACGGGTGTTTTAAATTCAGGATCAAGCATCTTAACCAAAGCAATCCCTGTAGAGATTACACCCGAATTGTTGCCATAAATTCCAATTGTGTATTCATGCTGGAATTTTGAATACTGCCAACGAACAAGAACACGAAAATAGAAATATGAGATAATCCCAGCAATTGATGTACCAACTAGAATAAAGAGTAAATACTGCGAGACACTGGCACTGGAAATAATGAGGACACTGGCCGTAATCATAATATTAAATAAGAAGTTGGAAAGAGATTGCAAAATATAGTTATTCGTCACAAATCCAATGTTAATACCACGCTTGTTGACCATGGCTTGTATCCGCTTAAAGCTGAAAGCAAGTAGAATCCCAATTAGGAAGTTTAACCCATAAAACAGTCCTGCAAACGTACTCGCAAGCCCGCCCAAAGGGACAAGAAAGTACTGCGATAACGACAGTAATATAAAGACGACACCATAAATCAATAACACAATAACAGTGTTGGTCGTCAATGCATCAAACAACGTTAATTTGGAGTGGCTCTCAAAGTCCACGGAAGCACTTACAATCCGATCTTCCACGTGAAGGATGGGAAGATTGTTCTTACGTGCGTGATAATTATTGATAATCACACCGAAGATACCGCCCCATAAGAAACCGATGGCTGCAATGGCAACACCAAGCCCTCCACCTAATGGAAGGAGTCCTTGTGATTCCCAACCGCTCCCAATATTAAAAGCTAGTGATGGACCCTGAGAGAATCCAAGAGCAATCAAGAACCCGGTTCCGAGGAAATATTCAGAAAATAAAAAGGCAACAACAAGCGTTCCAATAAATGCTTGAAATAAATATCCACTAGCAATAATCGCTCCTGTTACGAACGGTTTATAGGTTCCGGCTTGCGAGTTACGAAGCGCAAGTGCAATGAAACCCAACCCAATGGAATGATAAACAACATCTTCAAGTAATCGAATATCAAAGCTAACAAGGCCAAGAAACTGCTCTGATAGAATCCAACCCAATGCTCCTGCAAGGAGCGCACTTGGGATAATAATTCGATTCAAAAATGGAACTTTTTCTTTAAGTAATTTAGCGCTTATAAGTAATAAAGCAATGATAATAAAGTGAACAATACCGCGATACTCTGGCATAAACTCTTGAATAAACTCTAACATAGGCTTCTCCTAGTATTTAGATTGAACTACACGTAGAAAACTCATGGCAAATCGGTCTAGTTTGATTAAATAGGTTTGATCATCATATTCAAACGTCAAATTTCGTCGCATCGTAATCACCGGATTAATCAGTTCTTCAATCGGAATCTCGACGACCGTTTTTCCTTTAATATGGAGGACGTTTTCATGATAAGCAACATCGACCGGTACTGGTTTCGTCCGTTTGAAGTTGACATTATCAACATACTGAAGGGTTGCTGTTGTTTGAAAGGTTGTCTGCTTTAATTCCTCATCGAAGTGGCGTTGTGACTCATCGAGTTCAAACATCGTACGTAGTCCAAATCCATCAATGAAGCCATACTCATCCATCGAAGCAACGGTCTTACACGACTGACACTGAATTTCATTTTGTTTGACGACAAAGGAATGGAAGGAACCACACACAGGACAGCGGTAAATAACATTATCAAATCCTTCTGCCATGCGTTCGCCACTAAATCGATGTTGAGCTTGATGTTGCCACTCATAATCATTGTGTTGCAACCCTGCTTCCAACTCTTGTTGAATTTGGTCTGCTGTCATTGTAGCAACTTGTTCTTTCGTCAAGAGCGTGGAGTACGTCAAATCGATGTAACGATTTCCGCGAAGAGCTGTCGCCCACCGAGGACGTGAGAGATATCCTCCCTTGGTTTTCGCCAAGATGACATCAAGGTTTAATTTCTTAATTAGTTTTCCAGTAGAGGGTTCAATGTAACCCGTTCGACCAAAGAACGTGGAATCCCCTTCGGGCATGAGCATAACTGGGTAACCCTTTTTTACATATTGCATGATTTGGCGAATCGTTCGTACATCTGCACTGCCTTTCGATTTTGGAATCACTTTAGCAACGTTCAGCAATAACCAACGAAGACCTTTAGCACTCAGCAAATATTCCTGAGCAACAATTGCCGGTGTAATCTTGAAGTGAATCGCAATCTGAACAACATCAAATAAATACGTATGATTTCCCACCAAGACAAAAGGCTCTTTCCTAGAAAAGTCGACATAAGATGTTAATTTTTTTTGAATGTCCAATCGCATCCAGACGAATCCGATCGGACGAAGTATCCGAAGAGCAATATCAGAAAAGCGGTCTTTAGCAGTCTTTTTCATACAATTATTGTTTGAATTATACCACTTTCAAAAGGAATAAAAAACAGCCCAATTGGGCTGTTTAGGAAAATTCTCCACCTTTTGCTTTTTTAATATTTCGAGCAAGTTCCACTTCATTAATAGCAAACTCTTTATTCATTCGGCGGTTCTCTTCTTCCATGTTGTTTTGTAAGGAAGTTAGTTGTTCTTCCGCTTGTTCTTTCGAAGCAGCTGTCGCGGCCGATTGCGCAATAATGGTGACGTTGTTATCTTTCATTTCAACAACCCCGCCAACCAATGCAATAAAGGTTTCTGTTTGATTGCTTCGCACTTTGATGAAGCCTTTTGAGACCGTTGAAATTATTGGAATGTGATCTTCCATCATGGCAAATTCACCCTCAGGACGATGTACGAGAACGAATTCACATTCGGATTGGAAGAGTTCTCCACTAGGTGTTGTTATGCTGCATTTCATGAGGAGGATTTCATCCGTTTCGCTTTTTCAACCACATCAGCAATTACACCTTCACTACGAAAGGCCTCTTCCGGCAAGTCATCATATTCACCCGCTAGAATGGCCTTAAAGCCAGAAATCGTATCTTTAACAGGAACATAACTTCCGGGTTGACCGGTAAAGGCTTCCGCGATGTGTAAGTTTTGGGATAAGAACAGACGAACACGACGAGCACGATGGACAAGCAATTTGTCTTCTTCGCTTAACTCGTCCATCCCTAAGATGGCAATAATGTCTAAGAGTTCGTTATAGCGTTGAATCGTTTCTTGAACTTGACGCGCGACTTGAAAGTGCTCTTCTCCAACAATTTCAGGTGCCAAAGCACGCGATGTTGAAGCGAGAGGATCCACTGCAGGATAAATCCCTTCTGAAGCGAGTTTTCGCGATAACGCTGTTGTTGCATCCAAGTGGTTAAACGTTGTAGCGGGGGCAGGGTCGGTATAGTCATCCGCCGGAACATAAACAGCTTGGATGGATGTAATCGATCCTTTTGTTGTTGAGGTAATTCGTTCTTGAAGTTGTCCCATCTCTGTGGCTAAGGTTGGTTGATATCCAACCGCAGATGGCATACGTCCAAGAAGGGCTGATACTTCACTTCCGGCTTGAGTAAAGCGGAAAATGTTATCAATGAAGAAAAGGACATCTTGTTGTTCTTCATCACGGAAATATTCCGCCATCGTTAATCCCGTTAAGGCAACACGCATACGTGCTCCTGGTGGCTCGTTCATCTGACCAAAGACCATGGCTGTTTTACTAATAACGCCCGAGTCTTTCATTTCATGATACAAGTCGTTTCCTTCACGGGTTCGCTCCCCAACACCAGCAAAAACACTAATTCCTCCATGTTCTTGGGCAACGTTGTGAATTAATTCTTGAATCATAACGGTTTTCCCGACACCAGCACCACCAAATAGACCAATTTTACCTCCCTTGATGTAAGGAGCTAGTAGATCGACGACTTTGATTCCCGTTTCAAGAATTTCAACACGGCTTGTTAAGTCGACAAGTTTAGGGGCAGAGCGGTGAATCGGTAAATGCGGTTCTTTTTGTGCTACGGCATCCTGTCCATCGATCGGATCACCAAGAACGTTAAAGATTCGTCCAAGTGTATTCGGTCCCACAGGAACGGAAATGGTCGTACCTGTATCTTGGACTTCCATCCCGCGGACGAGTCCATCGGTGGAGTCAAGGGCAATGGTACGAACAACATTATCTCCTAAATGAAGGGCAACTTCTAAACTCAAGACAACGGTTGCACCAGCGGTATTGGTCGCGTTAATACGTAACGCATTGTTAATTTCAGGTAGTTGATCGGGAAATTTAACATCGACGACGGGTCCTAAGACCTGTTGGACAACTCCTACGTTCATGATTCTCCTCCTACAGCGTTTGCGCCACCAATAATATCAGTTAATTCTAGCGTGACACTTGTTTGACGTGCACGGTTATAATACAAGTTCAATTGACGGATTAGGTCTAAGGCATTGTCCGTCGCTGCCTGCATGGCGGTCATCCGCGATGCATGTTCACTGGCTTTGGAATCGAGCATTGCTCCATAGAGCATATTTTCAATGTAGACCGGCAACAAGGTATCGATGATCGCTTGTGGACCCCCTTCAAACTCATATAGCGCGAGGGAGTCCGTCTCTTCAGCTTCAATCGGTAAGAGTTGTTGGGTTCTCGTCTCTTGAACCAGTGTATTAATATAATGGTTGTATACCAAGTAGACAGCGTCAATTTCTTCGGCAGCATAGAGTGCTGACACATGGGTAATCACTGCTTTGACCATCCCAAATAACACTTCATCTGGGTGGACATAATTTTGTGTATTGACGACCGGAAATTGGTATGTTTTTGAATAGCTGGCTGCTTTTTTACCAATCGTGATCAGACTTGCATCCGGATCATTTTTGACAATCTTCTTCATCTCTTTCAAGATGTTTGAGTTGTACGGTCCGGCCAATCCTCGATCAGAAGTGATGACGATATATAATCGTTTCTTGATTTCTCGTCGAAGTAGTAACGGATGCTCAATATCAATATCACTCGTCACAACGTGCGACACAATAGATCGAACACGTTCAGTAAATGGAATGAAGGTTTTAATCGAGCGTTCGGCACGCTTCATTTTCGAGGCGCTCACCATATTCATCGCTTTCGTGATCTGCGACGTTTTCTTCGTGGCTTGGATTCGAGCTTTGATTTGCTTCATGGAAGCGGGCATAGCGGTTCTCCCCTACGAAAATTGTTTGGTGAATCGAGTTAAAACATCTTTTACTTGTGCTTCATCCGGATATGCTCCAGACGAGTCAATGGTGTTTGCAATTTCTTTGGCAACCGAATCAGATTGCATAAATGAGTACAATTCTTTTTCATAACGACGAATGTCTTCGACTGCGATTTGGTCCAAGTATCCTTCACGTAAACTTGCTAAGGCAATCGTCATTTGAGATAAGCGTAAATTTTCGTGAAGTCCTTGTTTTAAAATCTCCACGGTTCGGCGACCACGTTCTAATGTAGATTTGGTTGCATCATCAAGGTCAGACCCAAACTGGGTAAAGGCTTCAAGCTCTCGGTAACTTGCTAAGTTCAAGCGAAGGGTTCCCGATACTTTTTTAATCGCCTTGGTCTGAGCCGCTCCCCCAACGCGAGATACCGAGTTTCCGGCATCAATGGCTGGGCGAATCCCTGAGTAGAATAGATTTGTTTGTAAGAAGATTTGACCATCCGTAATCGAGATGACGTTGGTTGGAATATAGGCTGAAATATCGCCTTCTTTGGTTTCAATAATAGGTAATGCGGTGATACTACCACCACCGAGTTCTTCATTTAATTTACTCGCTCGCTCCAATAAACGCGAATGTAAATAGAAGACATCCCCCGGATACGCTTCACGTCCTGGTGGACGACGTAAGAGTAAGGATAATTCACGGTACGCAACGGCATGTTTACTTAAATCATCATAAACAACCAAGACGTGTTTTCCTTGATACATGAACTCTTCCCCCATTGTAACCCCTGCATAGGGGGCCAAATAGAGCATCGGTGCGGGAAGGGAACTTGAGGCAGAGACAACAATGGAATATTCCATTGCCCCATACTCTTCCAAGACTTCGACTACGTTACGAACGGTGGATTCTTTTTGTCCAATCGCAACATAGATACAAATTACATTTTTATCTTTTTGGTTGATAATGGTATCAATAGCAATCGAGGTTTTTCCTGTTTGACGATCACCAATGATCAATTCACGTTGACCTCGTCCAATTGGGACAAGAGCATCCAGAACTTTAATCCCTGTTTGTAGCGGTTCAAACACACTTTGTCGCGCCATGACACCGCTTGCTTTTTGTTCAATTGCACGGGACTTGGTTGACGCAATGTCACCCTTACCATCAATCGCAATACCTAACGAGTTCACAACGCGGCCGAGTAATGCATCCCCCACGGGAACCTCTAGGATACGACCTGTACAAGCTACCGTATCGCCTTCTTTGATTGCAGTCGATTCTGAGAGGATGATCGCTCCGACTTGGTCTTGTTCTAAGTTGAGTGCCATCCCATAGGTTTCATTGCCGAAATCTAATAACTCTCCCGCCATTGCTTGGTCTAATCCTTGCACCAAAGCAATCCCATCTCCGACTTTAATGACCGTTCCAACCGAATCGGTCTTCAGCTTCGTTTCATAGGCTTGAATTTGCTGTTTGATTAAGCCAGCGATTTCACTTGCACGAATTTTTGCCATGTTATGATCCCTTTCTTGTGACAGCATATTTCATTCTTTCAAGCTGTCTGCGGACAGACTGGTCTAGTTCTTGTCCTTCAAATAATAATCGTATTCCTCCAAGGAGTGATTCATCAATTCGAGATGTTAGTATCACTTCCTTGTTGTATTGTGTAGACAGATTCTCTTTGATTTGAGCTTCTGCTTTTTTTGTTAACGGACTCGCCACCACAGCTTCCACAACCATGATGTTGTCTTGTTCATTCATTAATCCAATGAACTGTCGTCCAATCTCGCGTAGACTCGTAAATCGGTCTTGGTCAACTAATACATAAAGCAAATGTAAGAATGACGTGGGACTCTGATGAAACACCTCACGAAGTAGTTCTTTTTTTACCTCATCGGTGACATTCGGACTATGCATGAGTTTCACATAATCAGGTTGATCTTGAATGATTTCATCGATGACGTAAAACCAATCGATGGATTGGCGTTTTTCGTCAGTATCAAGGAGGTCAAATAACGCTTGCGCGTACTCCTTACTTACCATGGGTTTCACTCAACAAGGCATCAAGGTCTTGTTGATATCCTTCTTGATTAATTTGTTGTTGTAAGATTTTTTCCGCAACCAAAAAGGCGATGTTTACGACTTCACTTTGCAAGTCTGCTTTGGCTTTCTCAATGTCTTGAGCCAAGTCTGCAGAAGCACGTTCACGCATCGAGGCCAATTCTTCATCGACTTGGGCCACGAGTTGTTCTCGTTCATTTTGCGCTCGTTTACGAGCTGCTTCAATCATGCTTTTCGCTTCTTCTTTTGCGGCAAGAAGTTGACTATCCATCGCTTCCTTCAGCTTTTTCGCTTCCAGATTTAACGCTTGTGCTTCTTGCAAATCGTTGTCAATGGTTGCTTGACGTTGTTCGAGTAAATTCGTCAGCGGCGTCCATAAAAACTTCGTTACAACAACGAATAATATTAATGTGGCAATCCATTGCAGCAGAATTTGTCCGGTATCAATCCCCAGACTTTGCTCCAACAGCTTCCCTATGGATGACGTGAATTCAGTTAATCGATCCATGTCGATCCTCCTTTACGCAGGGTTATCCGTTGACAACACCGATTAAGATAAATGCAATTACGAGGGCATATAAACCGGTGGTTTCAGCCACGGCTTGACCAACAATCATTGTGGTCGTAATTTTCCCTTGTGCTTCTGGTTGACGGCCGACTGCTTCTGCAGCGCGTCCTGCTGCCATCCCTTGTCCAATTCCTGCACCAATACCGGCAATCATTGCGATCCCAGCTCCGAGTGCAGCCATCCCTTGGACGAAAAATACATTATATTCCATAATTCCTCCTATTCATTCTCGCTAGCTAGCGAGTTAGCTGTAAATATAGTAACCAATAAGACAAACACGACCACTTGAATCAGGCCGAAAAAAACATCGAAGATTGCATGAAACACGGGAGCAATCACAGGTGCCGCTAACCCCAAGAACGCATACAGAAGTCCAGTGATGATGACGCCTGAGAAAATGTTACCAAATAAACGAAGACCTAGAGAGACAGGCACGGCCAATTCACCGATAATGTTTAACGGAAACATAAAGGGTAAGGGTTGAAAAAAGCCTTTAATATATTCTTTGACTCCTTTGGTAGCCACCCCAGCTCCTTGAATGACGAAGAAACTTAAGGTAGATAGTCCAATGGTTACGTTGGCACTAGAGGTTGGGGGTCTTACCCCAAAGAGTCCCATCGTATTAGCAAAGACTAAATAAAGACCTAACGTTAAGATAAAGGGTGCGAATACTTTCCATCGTGAACCGAAGTTCTGCTTCGCGAAGCCATTGATGAAATCAACAACGACCGAAGCCCCAAGCACAATCCCGGTGGGCGTATCCGTCGGGGATAGACGTCGTATTTTTACATTCAAGGCCATGATGAAAAAAGTGAGAATACCCACCAAAATTAGCGACATATTTAAGCCTGGCGAGAACCAAGTTTCAAAATACGTAATATTCACAAATTTCCACCCTTGAATAAAGTATATAAAATTAATACCAATTTTGCACTGGAAAAGCCTAAAACTAAAAACAAGTAATCAAACGGCTCAATGTTAAGTAAGTATACCGTAATTAATATTGCAAGAAACAAGCCATATCTTAGAAGTTGTTGACGAAGCACATAACCATAACGGGTCCCTTCGTCGCGGTGTAACGATGAGGTTGTAGCACGTTGAATCATACTTAAACTCATGAGCGATGTTGCAGCCCCTAAGATCAGCATTTGAGCTGATAAAGGTGTTACAACAAACCATATCACAGGTGCTGTAAGAATAACCATTGCCCATACGCCGAGCGTAACAACAACATGGGATTTTTGACTCATCGATCGGCTCGCAGTATAAAAAAGATAAAGCTGCCTAAGCCAGCAACAATTCCAACCAATCCCAGGAGAGCGGACATAAAGCTGGTTTGCCACAATTCATCTAACCTTGCACCGCCCCATACACCCAGTGCTACAAGCACGAATGTTTGAAGTAAAAACTGCGTAACAAGGGCATAAAAGCGAAATCCTTTTTGAATTTTTTTCATTATTTAGTGCCAAATAAACGGTCGCCACAGTCCCCTAGACCCGGTACGATGTAGCCCTGCTCATTGAGTCTTTCATCAAGGGCTGCTAAATAAATATCCACATCAGGGTGATCTTTTTGTAAACGAGCAATCCCTTCGGGGCATCCAACAAGTCCAACATAGCGCACATCTTTCGCCCCGCGTTTTTTCACCGAGGTAACGGCATTGGACGCGGACCCACCAGTTGCAAGCATGGGATCAACAACCAATACGGTAGCGTCTGGTAAGTCTGGAAATTTTGCATAATACTCAACCGGTTGAAGTGTATTTTCATCACGGTATAACCCTACATGACCAATCTTGGCGTTAGGAATCATATTATGAATCCCGTCAACCATGCCTAAACCGGCTCGCAAAATCGGAACAATCACAACATCCTTCTCCAACAATCGTACGTCGGTCTCTTGGATTGGTGTTGTAACTTTACCTGGTTTGGTTGAAAAATCACGAGAGATTTCATAGGTTATTAGCCCACTGATTTCATTCAACGCCTCTCGAAAGTCTTTGGTGTTAGTTCGAAAATCTCGAATAATACTTAATTTGTGCTGAATCAACGGATGATCAATGATGACTACTTTACTCATAACGCCTCCTTACGCTTGATACACAAAAGTAAATCGGTCTTTGCCTTGCATATCTTTTTCACACCACACTTTGGCAGTGGGAAATGCTGCTTTAGCTAATGCTTCTATCGCTTCTTTGTGATCTTTACCATGTTCCATTGCAACAAAGAATTTAGGCTTTAGTACATTCGGTAAGCTTGCAAAGATCGAACGGTAATGATCCAGTCCATCTGGACCGCCAAACAACGCTAGATGAGGTTCGTGTTTTGAAATCATTTGGGGTAATTCTTCGTGATCAGGTATGTACGGCGGATTGGTGACAACAATATCATATCGACGAATCAGTGGTTCACACCAACTTCCTTTCAAGAAACGGATATCAACATCATATAAATCGGCATTCGTGTTCGCCACAGCAATCGCAGCACTACTAACATCGGTAGCCGTCATATTCATATGAGGTTCTTCCATGACTAAGCTGATGGCAATGGCTCCTGAACCGGTTCCTAAATCAACGACGTCTACATCACCTTCAAAGAATTCATCATAGTATGCTAACACCTTTGCAACGAGTTCTTCGGTTTCAAACCGAGGAATTAAGACATCTTTATTCACATAAAAGCGAAATCCAAAAAATTCATCATCTCTTGTTAGATGTTGAAGCGGAACATCATCGTTAATGTGTTTCATCAACAAGCGGTTGAAGTCTTCGAGCTGTTCTTCGGGCATCGTTTCTTGTAGCTGGGCATATAATGCTGCATTATCCAGATCACTAACGTGCATAAGTAGAAGTTCAGCAACTCGTTCTTCCTTCTTAGCTGATAGAAGTTGTTGTTTGGTTTGTTGAAGAAGTTCTTGATACGTCATTATTTAGCGGCTAATTGTTCTGCAAGCTCGGCAGCTTGTAAGGCTTCGACTACAGGCAAAACTTTTCCTTCCATAACACGGTCTAATTGTTGAATCGTAAATCCAATACGGTGATCGGTAACTCGGTTTTGCGGGTAATTATAGGTGCGAATCTTCTCGCTACGATCTCCGGTACCGATTTTGCTACGGCGTTCGGCCCCTTCTTTATCCATGCGTTCTTGCATAATGGCATCATAGAGTCTTGCACGAAGTATCTTTAATGCAGATGCTTTGTTTTCATGCTGGCTCTTTCCATCTTGGCAACTTGCGATAATCCCCGTTGGAACATGCGTTGCACGAACAGCGGACTTAGTGGTGTTTACACTTTGACCTCCGGGTCCGGATGAAGTAAACGTATCAATGCGAACATCGGCCATATCCATTTCAACTTCAATTTCTTCTGCTTCTGGCATGACCAAAACTGTTGCGGTTGAGGTATGGATACGTCCTTGAGACTCTGTTTCAGGAACTCGCTGGACACGGTGTGCCCCCGACTCGTATTTCATAAATGAATAGACGTGGTCTCCACTAATGAGACATTCAATACGAGAAAATCCACCATTGTTTGATTCTTCAGAATCGAGAATTTGAAACTTCCAGCTCATGGTTTCGCCGAATTTTACGTACATGCGGTATAGGTCTCCCGCAAAGATATTGGCTTCATCCCCCCCGGCGGCTCCTCGAATTTCCATAATAACGTTCCGTTCATCATTTGGGTCTTTGGGGATGAGTAGGATCTCCAATCGACTCTCCAGTTCTTCTAGTTTGGGTTCCAATTCATCAAGCTCGAGTTGTGCCATTTCACGCAAATCTGGGTCAGAGTCTTTCAGTAACTCTTTGTTGGATTTAATGTCTGAAACCAATTTAGAGTACGTTTGGAACGTAGAAACAACCTCTTCGAGGCTGCGTTGTTCTTTGGATAACTCTGTCACTCGCTTAATGTCCGAGGTGATTGTTTGGTCCATTAAGAGTTCAGAGATTTTGTTATAGCGAGCTTCTAATTGTTGTAAACGCTCGATCATTCTTCTTTTTCCCCGCGATATCCGACATTACGGAACGAGCCGTAATCTTTTACAAATAACAAATCAAACTTCCCTGTTGCTCCAGAACGGTTTTTCGCAATTGAAACTTCAACAATATTTGGTGTTGTTGTCGTTTCAGGATTGTAATAATCATCGCGGTACATGAACATTACGATATCTGCGTCTTGTTCAATCGATCCCGATTCTCGTAAGTCGGCCATGTTAGGTCGTTTATCAGTACGTTGTTCCACATTACGTGACAACTGCGAAAGAGCGAGCACTGGAACCCCTAAGTCACGAGCTAGATTTTTTAATCGACGAGAAATCTCCGAAACTTCAACGACACGGTTTCCTGAATAATTCCCCGTTCCTGTGAGGAGTTGCAAATAATCAATAACAACGAAATCTAAATTACCTTCTTGTTTTAATTGACGGCATTTTGTATACACCTCGCCAACATTTGAACTCGAAGCATCATCAAAATAGATATTCATTCTAGAAAGGAGGGTGGCCGCATGTTCCACCTGACGCCACTGTCTAGAGTTAATGTTTCCCGATTGTAACGCTTGGTTATTAATCGATGACACGGTAGAAAGCAGACGAGTCACAATTTGTTCGGCACTCATCTCTAACGAGAAAAAAGCTACATGTTTGTTCTTTTCTGCAATGTTATACGCAAGATTTATCGCAAACGCACTCTTTCCGACCGAGGGACGAGCCGCTAG
>CBFHOU010000005.1:20104-42434 GCA_965657695.1 Bacillota bacterium
AATAATTAGGTTCCCCTCTTGAAAGCCTAGGGTTCGGTCATCTAAATCGATGTATCCCGTTGGAAGCCCAATGATAAATCCTTCTTTGTTTTTATGTTTTTCAATGCCGGAGATGACTTCATTAACAACCGTACCAATGGGGCGAAAGTCTGCAGACTTTCGTTGTTTGGTTACTTCAAAAAGTTGTTGCTCACTAAAATCAAAGAGCTGATCAATTTCTAGATCTTGTTCGTAACTCTGCTCTGCAATGTTTGTCGCCATTTGAATCACCTGACGCGCTAACGATTTGTTTTTAACAATATCGATGTAACTATCGACATTTTCTGCGGTCGGTAACATATTTGCGAGTTCTAATAGATATTCCAGCCCGCCAACCTCTTGAACGTGACCCCGTTCTTCCAGCGTGCTCATAATCGTCGCATAATCTAGATCGAGTTTACGATTGGTTAATTGAGCCATCGCATCAAAAATATGACTGTGCGAAATCTTGTAAAAATCTTCTTTTACAAGACGTTGCAATGCACGCTGCATGACACGCTC
The DNA here is from genome assembly GCA_965657695.1 of Bacillota bacterium. Classification (GTDB taxonomy): domain Bacteria; phylum Bacillota_I; class Bacilli_A; order MAG-NZ; family MAG-NZ; genus M30B81. The sequence goes on from CBFHOU010000005.1 coordinate 20,645, forward strand.
ATCAATTAAAATCGCACCTAAAACAGATTGTTCCGCCTCTAGCGAAAACGGCATCTTTTTCATTCTTCCACCACATGAACTTTCAATATTGCAGGTACTTCTTTATGGAGCTGGATTGGTACTTGGAATTGACCGAGAGACTGAATTGGGTCTTGAAGATCAATTTTTCTCTTATCCAACTCAATCTTATGTTGTTTTTGAAATGCAGCAATGATCTGCTTTGTTGACACAGAGCCGAACGTTTTGCCTTCACTTCCGACTTTCATCGAAATCTGAACCGGCTTGTCGGAAAGAACCACAGACAGCTGCTTCATCGACTCGATCAAGGCTTCTTCTGCCATACGAGCTGCTTCATCTTTTTGTTGCTTCGATTCGATGTTTTCTTCACTTGCATTAAGGGCCTTTTTTTCACGTATTAAAAAATTAGCATACCCGCTGGGCACATCAATAATTTGACCTTCTTTTCCTTTTCCCTTTACCGTTTCTAACAATATGACTTTCATTCGTTATCCTAATAGATTCGCAATTTGTTGTTCAATTTTCTTTAATGTCGTGTCTTTAAATATACCACCTGCTGAGGTTAAGTGACCGCCTCCGCCTAAGGCTTCTGCAATCAATTGAACGTTAACATCACCAAGGGAACGGATACTCATTCCATATAATCCTTCATCCTCTTTCGAGATGATTAAACTAGCATCAAAATCATTGATACTAAGAATCATTTCCGCTAACTTCGCTCGGTCTTTATTGCTTAAGTATTCTTCGGTTAGTACAACACCAAACCCTTTATTCATTCGTTTTGTTTGGGCTAACAATCGGGAACGTTGGATTAATGTTTCATAATCTTCGCGTAGGTTTTTCTGCAGGTCCTGCAAGTTCGCTCCGTTGTTTTTGAGATAACTTGCTGCATCAAATGTACGTGATCCTGTTGCAACACTAAAGCGGTTCGTATCAATAACAATACCCGCCAGCATTAATGTGGCTTCCACTTCGCTAAGTTCGATCTCATCTTCAAAATACTGCAATACCTCTGTCACGATCTCGCAGGTTGATGACGCATACGGTTCAACAAAGCTCACCTCAGCATCAATTTCTTTGCCACCTTGACGGTGATGGTCAATGACGATTTTTTTACCTGTCACATTCGCGACTTCACCATGTGTGATGTCTTTGTTATTAACATCGACAATGATTGTAAGAGGGTTAAATCCATTTAAATCAGTGACATCTGTTAAGACATTAATTTTTACAGGTCGCCCATGAACGGTTTTGTTCATCGCCAACACCTCATCATAAAATTCCTTAACGTCTTCACTGACAGGTGGATCGATATACCAATAGACTTCATCTTTTAAGGTAAAGGCTAAGTTGGTCATCCCCACGACCGCGCCAAGCGCATCATGGTCTGGAGTCTTATGGGTTAGTAGTAATACTTTACTCGCTTGATTCATTTCTTGACGAACACGATTGGCAATCATTCGAGATTTCACCCGTGAGCGTTTCGCCACCGATGCTGTGGTACCACCGATATATTTGACCGGTTCACCTTCAATCATGACAACGGCTTGATCGCCACCACGTTTGTTGGCAATATCAAGGGCTTCCGCCGCAGTTTCTGCTAATTCATCACTGCGATTCGAGCTGACTGCAATCCCAATCGATGCCGATAATTCAGAAGCAAATTCCTTTGCGACTTGACGAACACGTTCTAAAACCGTGAATTCTTTGTCCATGATGGCTTTTAGATCTTGATAACGACAGATTAGTAAAAAGCGTTCTGTCGATAGTCCACGAACATAAACATCATGCTCCTGAGCCCATTCTAAAATCGCATTATAAAAACGTCCTTGAACATTCACTGAATCTTGAATTGTAAGTGATTGAATGGTTTCGTCCAAGTTCTCAATGGAGATATATCCCAAGGCTTGACGTTGATCTAAGACTTCGATTTTTGCATCCGCAATGGCTGTTTGATCGGTAATGAAAAGCGCGGTTTGTTCTGGTTGATGTTCAAATCGTAAACTACGTTGCCCTAATTCAGTGTTCATCACCAATTCAAAACTAACGGATTTTTCTAAAATCAAGCGACTCATGGCTTCATGAATCTCGTCAATGTCGTGATCTAACAATGAGCTACCAAACAGACTTTCGATGTAATGATTTACCCATCGGACACTGACCGTATCTTCTTTTTGAGCGTAGACGATAATTCCAAAAGGAAAATCATTGACCGCAAGTTCAGCGACCTTTGTCACATTATAGGTGACTAATTTTTGTAAGTTCAATTTGTTTTGGGTATATTGAATTTCTTGCTTCACATCTTGATCCGCAAACCATAAAAGTCCAGCTCCAACAGCAAGCCAAAAAACCACCCCAGCAATGAGGGGGTAAAAGGGATCGATTTCAAGCTGCCATGTGAGTACAATCAGGATCGCCGAGACGAAAATTGCACTCCCATAAAGGGATATTTTTTTGTTTTTCATATCGTCCTTAACTTTGCATTATTGTATCATAATGGACTATAAAAAACGATTGCCCCAAGATGGGCAATCGAGTCTTACAATGAGGTAAATGGTAGCAATGCCATATGGCGTGCACGCTTGATAGCAACCGCTAATTTACGTTGGTATTTTGCTGATGTTCCTGTGATACGACGAGGTAGAATTTTTCCTCGGTCCGAAATAAATTTAGTAAGTAGGTCTGCATCTTTATAATCGATGCTTTTAATTTTGTTTTTTGTAAAATAACACTCTTTTTTACGACGTTTACGAAATCCGCCGCGGTTTTTATTATATGGTTTTCTGTTTTCCATGGTTTCTCCTAAAATGGTAGATCGTCATCACCAATTTCAATATCTTGAAGACTGGCAAATGGATCTTCTTTGGGTTCACTCATGTCGGGGAAAGGTTGGCGCATTGAATCACCGGTTGATCCAGAGGGACTTCGAGTGTCCAAGAATCTTGTATTATCACAGACAATCTCTGTAATGTAACGACGGGTTCCATCTTGCGCTTCATAATTACGGGTTTGGATTCGACCATCCACCGCAACCATACTCCCTTTGCCGACATATTTTGCAATATTTTCAGCTTGTTTTCGCCACGCTACACATGGTAAATAATCCGCTTCTTGTTGGCCATCTTGACCTGTGAAGTTGCGGTTTACTGCCAGGGTGAAACTCACTACGGCAATATTGTTTGCCGTGTAGCGAAGTTCGGGGTCTTTGGTTAGACGTCCTACGAGAACGACTCGGTTGATCATATCCTCACCTATTCGTCTTGTTTAACAATAATAAATCGAATTATATCTTCTTTAATTCGGCACACACGCTCAAACTCATCCACTTCGGTTGGGTTTGCTTCTGCTTGAGTGATGACATAATACCCTTGAGTATGGTCTTCAATTGGATACGCTAGGTTGCGCATCCCCCAAGCATTTACCTCTGAAACATTCGCGAACACACCATTGACTTCTGCAATCAAGGCATCGCGGTTTGCTTCTTCGAGCGTTGGACGAACGATATACATCGCTTCGTACTTCATAGTTCCTCCTTCTGGACTAACGGCCCCTTAGGGCAAGGTCAAATGCTTAAAGATTCTATCATAGAGCCAAGTTTTTTGCAAAGCTAAACATTAAATCTGAAAAATAAAATATCCCCGTCTTTCACACGGTATTCTTTGCCTTCCAAACGCCATTTCCCTTTTTCTTTGGTGCCAGCTTCTGACCCATACATCACCACGTCATTAACCGTGGTGGTTTCGGCACGAATAAAGCCTCGTTCCATATCGGAATGAATAATTCCTGCACATGAACGCGCCGTCATACCATCACGAAAGGTCCATGCACGTACTTCTTTTTCTCCACACGTGAAGAACGTTCGAAGTCCTAGCGTTTGATATGCGGTCAGGATCATTCTGTCAAAACCTGAGGATGTCAGACCGAGTTCTTCCATAAACATTTCACGGTCTTCCGCATCCAGCGTCGTTAATTCATATTCAATTTGCGCACTAATCGCAATCACCTGATCGCCGCGCTTTGCAGCATACGCTTCCACAGCACGAACATGTTCATTGCCTGTTTGAACATCAGTATCTAGAATATTCGCAACATAAATCACAGGTTTTAGCGTTAAAAAGCTATAAGCAGCAATCCGAGCAATATCATTGTCATCCAACCCGATGCTACGAACCGGTTCTCCCGCAAGTAATGCTTGATGAATCTTGGTTAAAATGACAAATTCTTTTACGATATCTGGATCGGTTTTCATTTCTGCTTTTTTCTCGATTTTGGGTAATCGTTTTTCCACGATATCCAGGTCCGCTAAAATAAGCTCCATTTCAACCACTTCAATATCCTCAATCGGATGGATACTTCCCCCACCTGCAGGGTCGGGAAAACAACGTGCAACATGGGCAATAGCATCCACGCCGCGAATATGGGACAAGAACTGATTCCCGAGTCCTTCTCCTTTGCTAGCTCCTTTCACAAGGCCCGCAATATCGGTAAATTCAAAATAGGTCGGTATGACCTTTTTCGGATTATAAATCGTAATTAAGTCTGCAATTCGAGTATCCGGTACTTCGACCATTCCGATGTTCGGTTCGATCGTTGCAAATGGATAATTCGCAGCAAGTGCTTTTGATTTTGTTAATGCATTAAACAAGGTCGATTTTCCCGCATTCGGTACACCGACGATGCCACATGTTAGTCCCATAGTTACCTCAACAAACCTTATTATACAAGAAAAAAAGAAGCTTTCGCTTCTTTTATTCGCCTAATGTTACGGTTGTGGTTCTTGATTCTCCATTCCGGTCATACCCAATCACGACAACATCCCCAGGATAATATTGGAATAATAGATCTTTAAGCATGTAAAGTCCATCCACACGGTCCTCATTGAGGGAGGTAATAATATCACCGATGGCAAGATCCGTATCACGCTCCACGGCACCGCCAGCAATAATATCGGAAACATACACACCATAGTTGAGTTCTGTATCAATGTCTTCCAAGTAGCGAACATCCCCGACAAAGACTCCCAAACGAGCTCGTTTGACTTCGCCAAACTCTCGCAAATCATTCACAACACGGTTCACGATATCGATCGGAATCGAGAATCCCATTCCCTCAATCGTATCATCAACGAGCTTTAGCGTATTAATCCCGACAATTTCACCATCTAAATTAAAGACAGGTCCCCCAGAATTTCCAGGGTTAATCGCCGCATCGTGCTGCATCATTTTTTGAAAAATGTCTTTAAAGCCATCTCCGGTGGAATCAGTGACCCCAATATATCGGTCCGTTCCCGACACAATTCCCATGGTCACAGAGTTAAAATAACGAAATCCACTGGGAGAACCGATGGCAAGTAGAATCTGACCGACCCGAACATCAGCATAATCTGCAATCGGGGCCACATATACAGTTCTATTTGTTTGAAATTTTACTACAGCAACATCACTCTCAGGGTCTGTTCCAACAAGTTCTGCGACCGCAAAGTCTGTTTCGTTAAAATAAACTTTTAGAACATCTGCCGTTTCAATAACGTGGTTATTGGTAATCGCATAGTAATCCGTTCCATCATAATCAAAAATTACAGCAGAACCTGTCCCATTGAGTTCGCCTAACGTGTCTTCGTTCACAACTCCTAAAACACTAAGAGATAACACATCGACTAATTCTACGGTTAACTCATCCAGTTCATCCGCGGTAAAACGGACACGGTTAATCGTGACTTCTTGTTCATCTCCTGCCGGAATCAAGTTATTTGCTTCAACATATTGTTGTATTAAACGATTTACATCTGTTTCGTTTAAAGTGGGAGCGGGAGGATTAATCGGTTCTTCAAGCACTTGAAAACCCTCAAAGTAGGTACAACCACTTAAGAAAAAGATTAAACCAAAGGTTAATAATTTTTTCATCGTATTCCTCCTAATAATCTTTCGGCATTACTTGCCGTTATTTGTTCGATAGTTGATGGTTCTTGGTTAAACAGTCTTGCCAGTTCATCAATCACGTATGTGACATGCGTAACGATGTTTTGTTTGCCTCGAAAGGGATGAGGCGCCAAATAGGGATCATCGGTTTCAACAACTAGATGTTGAAGTCCGATTCGTCCAATCATCTCTCGGTACGCTTGATTATTCTTAAAGGTAATAGGACCCCCAACACCTAAATAGAATCCTAGTTTAATAAATGCGTTGGCATGGTTTTCATCGCCACTGTAGCAATGCATCACTCCGATTCCCTTCGCGTGATCTTGTAACACCTTCAGCGTATCTTCTTGAGCATCTCGCATGTGAATAACAAGAGGTAGCCCTGATCGATTTGCAAGTTCGATCTGAGCAATAAACGCGTCTTTTTGAATCTCGGGACGAACCGTGTCCCAGTGATAATCTAATCCACATTCCCCAATGGCCACCACTTTGGGATGGGTTACATAATGTTTAACAAGTTCTAAGTCTTTTTGCCACTCATTTGCATGATTCGGATGGATTCCAACCGCAACATAGAAATGATCATATTGTTCGGCGAGTTCAATCGCTTTACGATTCATCTCTGGGGTAAAACCGATCAGTAATACCTTCATCCCACTTTCTAACGTGGCATCAATTATTGAGCTTCGAATATCATCGAACGAAGCATCCTGCAGGTGAGAATGAGTATTATAAATCATTCAATAACTCCCACAACAAGAACTGAGCTGCTTGCACAGTTTGTTGTTGAATCCATGCTCGATTGCCGGAAAAATTATATTGCTTGGTCTTCGTATTTTTGTTATCAGTAACACAAATATAGACAAGTCCAATTGGTTTTTCTTTTGTTCCACCAGTGGGTCCAGCAATACCCGTAATTCCAACCCCGATCGATGAACGCGCTTCTTGTCGAACCCCTTTAGCCATTGCAAGTGCTGTTTCTTCGCTAACAGCACCGTGTTGATCAAGTAGGTCTTGTGGTACTTGTGCGTATTGGACTTTTGCATCATTCGCATACGTGACAAACGATGATTCAATCACAGAAGACGCCCCTGGTACGGCAATCAAGGAGGCAATAAAGCTACCACCAGTACAACTTTCGGCAGCACTAATGGTTAAGTTGTTCGCAACGCAGTGCGTAATAATCGCGTAGTTCATATACATCATTATACTACAATAAAAAAAGCCTCACAGTTGTGAGGCTTTTGTGAAAATCTATTTAATGATTTCGGAAACGTTACCCGCACCAACAGTACGGCCACCTTCACGAATACTGAACTTAGTTCCTTGTTCAACCGCGATTGGGTGAATCAATTCCACGACCATTTCTACGTTATCACCAGGCATAACCATTTCGGTTCCTTGTGGTAACTCAATAACTCCGGTTACGTCCGTTGTACGGAAGTAGAATTGAGGACGGTAGTTACTGAAGAATGGAGTATGGCGCCCCCCTTCTTCTTTGCTAAGTACATAAACTTGGCATTTGAAGCGCGCATGAGGAGTAACCGATCCTGGTTTAACGATCACTTGACCACGTTCGATCTCATCACGTTTTGTACCACGAAGTAATGCTCCTACGTTTTCTCCAGCATCAGCATAATCGAGTAGTTTGTGGAACATTTCCAACCCAGTAATTACGGTTGTTTGTGTTTCACGAATCCCTACGATTTCACATGCATCCCCAACAGAGATACGTCCACGATCAACACGGCCAGTTGCTACCGTACCACGACCTGCAATACTGAAGACATCTTCCACAGGTAACATGAATGGTTTGTCAACGTCACGGACAGGTGTTGGAATATAGCTATCGACAGCTTCCATTAATTCATAAATTTTAGCTTCGTAAGCTGGGTCCCCTTCAGCTGCTTTTAACGCAGATCCACGGATGATTGGAATTTCATCTCCAGGATAATCGTACTCAGTTAACAGGTCACGAATTTCCATTTCAACTAATTCAAGTAGTTCTTCATCATCGACCATGTCGACTTTGTTCATGAACACGACTAATTTAGGTACCCCAACTTGGCGGGATAATAGAATGTGTTCACGTGTTTGTGGCATTGGGCCATCTGCTGCAGATACAACAAGAATCCCTCCGTCCATTTGAGCCGCACCGGTAATCATGTTTTTAACATAGTCGGCGTGACCTGGACAGTCTACGTGTGCGTAGTGACGGTTTGATGTTTCATACTCTACGTGTGCTGCGTTGATGGTAATTCCACGTTCTTTTTCTTCTGGCGCTCCGTCAATGTCTGCATAGTTCATGACTTTTGCACCGGTTGTTTTTGATAATGCCAGCGTGATCGCTGCAGTTAATGTAGTTTTCCCGTGGTCAACGTGACCAATGGTCCCTACGTTAACGTGAGGTTTCTGGCGATCATATTTAGCTTTACCCATGTTTGAATCCTCCTATAAATTTCTATTGTATTTTATATTTTTTTACTAGGGTCCGCAACCGTTTACCCTTTACGCTGTTTGACGATCTCTTCTGCGATCGATTTAGGTGTCTCAGAGTAATGAGAAAACTTCATGGAATAGGTTCCCCGACCTTGCGTATTACTACGAAGGCTTGTTGCATATCCGAACATTTCGGAAAGTGGTACATTGGCTTTGACGATTTGTGCGTTGGCACGTCCAAACTGTCCTTCCATACGTCCACGACGTTTGGTAATATCTCCAATAACGTTTCCTAAATATTCATCAGGGACCGTTACCTCGAGTTCCATAATTGGTTCTAATAAGACCGGTTTACATTTCGTTGCTGCATTACGCAGTGCAATACTTGCTGCAACACGGAATGCCATCTCGTTTGAATCGACTTCATGGTATGACCCATCAAATATGGTTGCTTTGATATCGATCATCGGATATCCCGCGAGCACTCCATTCGGTAATGCCCCCACGAGTCCACGCTCCACGGCAGGAATGTATTCACGAGGAACCACCCCACCGACAACCTTGTCGACATATTCAAATCCTTTTCCAGGATTCGGCTCAAACTTAATCCAGACGTGTCCGTATTGACCACTACCCCCAGATTGACGAACGAATTTTCCTTCGACTTCTGCTTCTTGGGTAAAGGTTTCACGGTAACTTACTTGTGGAGCTCCAACCGTTGCTTCAACCTTAAATTCACGTTTCATACGGTCAACAATAATCTCAAGGTGGAGTTCCCCCATCCCAGCAATAATCGTTTGCCCCGTCTCTTCATCAATAAAGGTTCTAAAGGTTGGATCTTCTTCGGCAAGTTTTTGTAAGGCGACGCCCATCTTATCTTGATCCCCTTTACTATTCGGCTCAATCGCCACACTAATAACAGGTTCTGGGAATCGCATGGACTCTAAGATGATTTCACTTTTCTCTGCGCACAAGGTATCGCCAGTGGTGGTATTTTTCAACCCAACCGCTGCAGCAATATCACCGGCAAAGACTTCTGAGATTTCTTCTCGGTTGTTCGCATGCATTTGTAGCAAGCGGCCAATTCGTTCTTTTTTCTCTTTGTTCGAGTTTAAGATGTACGAACCACTTTGCAAGGTTCCTGAATACACTCTAAAGAACGTCAATCGTCCAACATAAGGGTCTGTCATGACCTTGAAGGCCAAGGCAGCAAACGGTTGGGCATCACTGGATTTACGAGTGACTTCGTCCCCATTTGGTGTTTCTCCCGTAATGTCAGGAACATCGGTTGGCGATGGTAAGTAATCGATAACCGCATCTAATAATAGTTTGACGCCTTTGTTTTTAAACGCAGAACCACATAACACGGGGAAGAATTCCACGGATAGGGTGGCGGTACGAAGAGCTGATTTGATTAACTCCACAGGAATGGTTTCCCCTTCCAAATAAAGCATCATCAATTCTTCGTTAAAATCTGCTAATGATTCGATCAGTTCATCGCGTTTGGTAGAGGCCAGAGCTTCTAAATCACTTGGAATTGGGATCTCTTTGGCTTCTTCGTTCGAATTTCCATCATAGGTATACGCAGTCCATGAGACTAAGTCGATAATTCCTGAGAATTGATCTTCCGCACCAATTGGCCATTGGATTGGCATCGCATTTGCGCCTAATCGATCACGAAGTGTCCCAACTGAAAATTCATAGTCAGCTCCCGTCTTATCCATTTTATTGACAAAACAGATTCGTGGAACTTTATATTCTGTGGCTTGTCGCCATACTGTTTCGGTTTGGGGCTCAACCCCCGCTTGTCCGTCTAACAAGGCAACAGCCCCATCTAAAACACGTAAGCTTCGGGACACTTCAACGGTGAAGTCCACGTGACCCGGGGTATCAATGATATTTATTCGATTCGTCTTCCAAAAAGCAGTCGTTGCGGCAGAGGTGATCGTGATTCCACGTTCTTGTTCTTGTTCCATCCAGTCCATTTGGGAAGCCCCATCGTGAGTTTCCCCAATTTTATGGGTTTTACCTGTATGAAATAAGATTCGTTCTGTCGCGGTTGTCTTTCCGGCATCAATATGGGCCATGATCCCGATATTACGGGTATTTTCTAAGCTGTACTCACGTGCCATACGAATTACCAGCGATAATGGGCGAAGGCTTTATTGGCTTCGGCCATACGGTGCATGTCTTCACGTTTTTTAACAGAATTGCCTTGACCATTCGCAGCATCCATAATTTCTTTAGCTAATCGCTCATCCATCGTACGTTCATTACGTAAACGGGCATATTGAACTAACCAGCGTAATCCGAGTGTCGTACGACGTTCTGGACGCACTTCCACGGGAACTTGATAGTTACTTCCTCCCACACGACGTGCACGCACTTCTAAGACAGGCATAATATTATTCAATGCTTTTTGAAAAACCTCCAAGGGGTTTTCCTTGGTTGATGATTCGATGCGATCAAACGCACTATACAAAATTTGTTGTGCGGTTCCTTTTTTTCCATCGAGCATGATCTTATTGATCAATTTGGCGACGAGTTTAGAGGTGTAGACCGGATCGGGTAATACATTTCGTTTCGGTGTTGTTCCTTTACGAGGCATAATAACTCGCCTCCTTTCTATGATTTAACTTTTGGTTTTCGGGTTCCGTATTTACTACGGCCTTGCATACGGTTTTCAACACCAGTTGTGTCTAACGTTCCGCGTACAATATGATATCGCACACCCGCCAAGTCTTTGGCTTTTCCACCACGGATTAAGACGACACTGTGTTCTTGTAAACTGTGTCCAATCCCAGGAATGTATGCTGTTACTTCTTCTCCATTGGTTAATCGCACACGCGCAAATTTACGTAAGGCAGAGTTTGGTTTACGTGGTGTCATGGTTGACACACGAGTGCACACTCCACGCTTTTGTGGCGAGAACGTCATGGTTTGTTTTTTCTCTAAGGAGTTAAATCCCACATTTAAGTGACGTGACTTACTCTTTTTTGTTTTACTTGTTCGTCCATTTTTAAGCAATTGGTTAATCGTTGGCATAAGGTCTCCTTTCTACCCACAGTACCGGGTGTTTCATTTTACTCTTTTTAAATGACTTTCTCTTTCGACAAAGCCATTTCTCACAAGCTTTATTATTATAAAGAGTCCTGTTTCGTAAGTCAATAAAATCATGTATTTTTACCACTTTATTACAACTACCCTGTGATTTGTGTGTGCTATAGTAAATTGAGGTTGGTATGAAAACATTTATTAAACTTTATTTTGTTGCCTCGATTGTCCTGGTATCACTTGTCACACTCGCTTTATCCATTGTTCTATTTGGACAGGAATGGACGTTTTATCAGTCTGTTGGATTAAGCTATAGTGATATTGAGGGATCGTTGCTAGGATTAATCCGATTGTGGATTGGAAACATTGGACTATCTAGTTTTATTGCTGTTGTTGCGTTTGCGTATCAAGAAGCAATGGACTATACCGCTAAAACAGCACTCTATACATTTGTCGTCAATGTAATATATGCATTCTTATTAATCGTCGTGTTACGTCGTGTTTTAAAGAAAAAGCCCTTTAGTCTAGGAAGTCTTGTATGAAGCCTATATATAAACTGTACGGAGTCGTTTCCGTGGCATTTATCTCAGCGTTCGTGATCTTAATCGCCTTTATTCCCGAACCCTTTTTGGATTTTTTCAGTGAAGCACAGCAAGTCGTGGTTGATGGCCGTCCACTCGTAGAAATCTATCAAAACCTTGAGGGTATGTCTCTCATCTATGCATATTTATCAACCGCCTATGTCGCCAACTTAGTGATCAATCTTGTGATGATGCTTCTTGCATATTTGAGCGAAAATAAATTCTACTTTCATTTAATGCTCTATGCATTTGCAATTAATGTTATCTACTTCGTGGCCGTGGTTTATACCGCTCGATTGCTCCTTGAAACAGCGGCAAAACCATTAAATCTACTGAATCGAAGAGCGGCATAACATGGTAGTTGTTGAACGAACCATGACTGTCCGACAATCAGATGCTGATGTGTTTGCAGAAATCTTTACCGCCGAATGTCCGCTGGAATCCATTGAAGGGTTTATTCGTCGTTCCGTGTTTCGCAAACAACTCGAAGATGGTACGGAACAGTTTCTCGTCTATGTGTTATTCGAAGATGAATCGGCATTACGTCGATGGTCAGGCACACCAGAACAAGCCAAACAACGTGAGATTCATAAGGACCGATTTGCCCTAATGCTCCATGAGACCAAGCAAAAGGTTCAACTCGTCAAAGAATTATTTCCGACATAAGAAAGCAGCCCATAACGGGGCTGCTTTTTTTATTCTACGTCTTCGTCCAACCATTCTTCGGGTTGGTCGTATTCAATGCCAATATGTCGTTGTAACCCCGTCCCTGCTGGGATGAGTCCTCCGATGATGACATTTTCTTTGAGTCCTTTTAATGGGTCAATCTTACCTTGAACCACAGCGTCGGTTAAGACTTTCGTGGTTTGCTGGAAGCTGGCCGCCGATAAGAAGGATTCAGAGTTCACCGCTGATTTGGTGATCGAGAGAATTTGTGGACGACCAATGGATGGGTTTTTCCCTGCCATTAACACATCACGGTTTGCTTCTTGGTATTGGTGGTTCGACACCACAATTCCTGGAAGTAAACTGGTATCTCCTTCTTCGACAACGAGAATGTTTCTGAACATCTGACCGACAATTAACTCAATATGCTTGTCTTGAATTTCCACCCCTTGGCTACGATACACCTTTTGGACTTCTTTCAAGATATAGTTTTGAACTTTGTCGACACTCGCAACACGGAGTAGTTCTTTCGGTGCGATGTGACCTTCGGTTAACGATTGTCCTACTTCGACTTTATCGCCCTGAGTCACAAGGATATTTACACCTGCCGATTCCGTTTTGTGATCGATGGTGGCAAATTTACCCTCAACGGTAATCACATAATGATTTCCACGCTCCGCCAATTGAATATCCTTAACAACGCCTTCGATTTCAGAAATCGTTGCTGCATTTTTTGGATTTCGAGCTTCAAATAATTGTTCAATACGGGGTAGACCCTGAGTAATGTCAGTTCCTGCAACCCCACCGGTGTGGAAGGTACGCATTGTCAACTGCGTTCCAGGTTCCCCAATTGATTGAGCAGCAATGGTTCCAACGGCTTCTCCGATTTCAACAATATCACCCGTTGCTAAGTTTTTACCATAACAGTGAATACATAATCCACCATCAGTCTCGCAGGTTAAGTTGGAACGAATCCAAGCTTGTGTGACTCCTGCAGCCATAACCTCGTCCGCTAAATCATCCGTAATATATTCATTTCGATGAACGATGATATCTTCGGTTTTAGGATTCAATATTTCTGAGGAGGCAAATCGGCCAAGAATACGGTCGCGTAGTCCTTCGATCATGGTTCCATCTTCGTTCCGTAAGTCATGAACCAAGAATCCACGGTCGGTTCCACAGTCATCTTCAGTAATGATAATCTCTTGTGAGACATCAACCAATCGACGTGTGAGATATCCAGAGTCCGCAGTTTTTAAGGCCGTATCAGTAGATCCTTTACGAGCCCCGTGGGTTGAAATAAAGAACTCACTCATCGACAATCCTTCAATGAAGGCAGAAGTAATTGGCAACTCAATGGTTTTCCCTGACGGGTTGGCCATTAATCCACGCATTCCCTCTAGCTGAGTAAAGTTTGATGCGTTACCACGGGCACCAGAGTGCGCCATCATATAAATATCGTTAGAGTTGGACAATTCTGCCATCTCTTTTTTGATATCTTCCTCTAGCGATTTTTTGGCCATATCCCATTCTTTGATGACACGTTCATAACGCTCCCCATCGGTTAATAAACCACGGTCATACGCAGCTTGATAACGACGGACTTGTGTTTGTGCCTTTTCAATGACTTTCGGTTTACTCTTAATGACATTCACATCGCTTGCTGCAACCGTAATTCCAGCTAGCGTGGAATACTTAAATCCCAAGTCTTTGAGCTTATCTAGCATCTTGGATGTTTCTGTCGTGCGAGCAACCTTCAAGACATGGGAAATCAAATCGCCCAAGAATCCTTTTTTAAAGGCAGAGACAATAGGCATCGCCTTAATTGCTTCTTTAATGTTTATGCCTTTATCAACGAAAAATTTATCATCAATCGTACCCGTTAAATTATCTGGGGTTGGTTCATTGATAAAACTAAATTTTTGTGGTGCATATTCCGTTGGTAGAATCTCATTGAAGATTAATTTTCCGTATGTAGTCACTAAATACTTTTCACGTTGTTCATCGGTCATCCGGAAATTGACGAAACTTCTTGCCGGAACGGCAATGCGTGAATGAAGCGATATGACATCACTTTCATACGCTAATTCAGCTTCATGGGGATCTTTAAATACAAGTCCTTCGCCTTTTTCACCTTCACGTTCAATCGTTAAGTAGAAGTTTCCTAAGACCATGTCCTGGGATGGCGTAACAACAGGTTTTCCATCTTTCGGGTTCAAGATGTTATTCGACGCTAGCATTAACAAGCGAGCTTCCGCTTGTGCTTCCGCCGATAACGGTAAGTGGACCGCCATTTGGTCCCCATCAAAGTCGGCGTTAAACGCCGGTGTGACGAGCGGATGTAATCGAATCGCTTTTCCTTCGACCAGTTTAGGTTCGAACGCTTGAATCCCAAGACGGTGAAGTGTTGGGGCGCGGTTTAACAAGACTGGGTGTTCACGAATTACTTTTTCGAGCTCTGCCCATACCCGTGGGTCTTCACGGTCGATTAAGATCTTCGCTTTGTTGGTTGACATGTTCGGTTCGAGTTCATCAACAATCATTTGACGAATCACAAACGGACGAAATAGTGAGAGTGCCATTTGTTTGGGTAACCCGCACTGGTGCATTTGTAAGTCTGGACCAACAACAATAACACTACGTCCTGAATAATCAACACGTTTTCCTAAGAGGTTTTGACGGAATCGTCCTTGTTTACCTTGTAAGGACTCCGACAAACTCTTCAATGGACGGTTTTTCTCCATGACTCGGCGAGCTTTTTTCGAGGAGTTATCGATTAAGGCATCAACCGATTCTTGGATCATACGCTTTTCGTTTTTGATCATTAAGTATGGTGCATTTTGGGTATACAGCTTACGAAGACGTTTGTTTCTGTCGATAATACGCTTATAAAGTTTATTTAAGTCTGTGGTCGCAAATCGGCCTCCGTCTAATTGAACGAGTGGTCGTAAGTCTGGTGGTAACACAGGAAGCACGTGAAGCACCATCCATTCGGGACGGTTTTCAGAGTGCATAAAGGCTTCGATAATATCGAGGCGCTTAATTAAATGACCACGTTTTTGTTTTGGTGCAATTTCTAATTCGCGACGAAGTTTTTCGCCTTCTTCTTCTAGGTTCAAATCAGTGAGCAGTTTTTCAATAGCTTCTGCTCCGGTTAAGGCTTTGAAGCGATTTCCAAACTGGATCAAATAACGAGCGTGATCTTGTTCAGATAAGATTTGGCTACGGACCAAATCTGTATCCCCAGGCTGAATCACGATATACGCTGCTAAATACATAATTCGGCGTAAATCGTCCTTCTTCATTTCGAGTAATGTCGCTAATTTACCTGATTTAAAATACCATTCATGAACCACGGGAGCAGCAAGTTCAATGTGCCCCATACGTTCACGACGAACTTTAGCTTCGGTAATTTCAACGCCACACTTATCGCATTTTTGTCCAATATCGGTTTGACGTTTTGATTTACTACATGCACATTGATAATCCTTGGTTGGCCCAAAGGTAACCTCACAGAAGAGGCCTTCCATTTCGGGTTTACCGGTACGGTAGTTAATCGTTTCGCCTGATTTTACTTCCCCGTAGCTCCAGCCACGGATTTCATTAGGTGAGGCTATTTGTATTTGGATATAATCATATTTTCCCATATCTACCCTCCCTATAGTCTTTCGTCTACACCGAACTTACGGATGTAGTCTTCTTCTTGTTCTTGAACCAAGGACTTGTTGACTTCATCAACACCATCTTTGGTCATTAATTTCACGCTTATTCCTAAGGCTTGAAGTTCTTTCACGAGAACACGGAAGCTCTCTGGAACGCCACCTTCAGGAATTGGAGTGCCGTTAACAATCGCTTTGAAGACTTTGTTACGGCCAATGATGTCATCGGATTTCACCGTTAACATCTCTTGGAGTGTGTACGCTGCGCCATATGCATTAAGCGCCCATACTTCCATCTCTCCGAAACGTTGTCCCCCGTTTTGAGCTTTCCCACCCATCGGTTGCTGCGTGACTAAGATGTATGGTCCGACCGAACGAGCATGGAGTTTATCATCGACCATGTGGGCAAGTTTGACCATATACATGACCCCAACACTAATCTTGTTGTCATATTTACGACCCGTGCGACCATCATATAGCCACATCTTACCGTCATCGTCCATGCCGGCTTCTTTCATGATCAGTTTCAGATCATCTCCACGAACGCCATCAAAGACTGGCGTTGCAACGTGGATACCTAATTTCTTCGCGGCCATTCCTAAGTGTAACTCGAGAATCTGACCAATGTTCATACGCGAAGGCACCCCTAATGGGTTTAACATGACGTCAACCGGGGTTCCATCTTCCATGTAGGGCATATCTTCCATCGGTAAGATTTTCGAAATAACCCCTTTGTTTCCGTGACGGCCGGCCATTTTATCGCCTTCCGTAATTTTACGTTTTTGAATAATATAGACACGTACGAGTTCATTGACCCCATTCGGCAAATCATCCCCATTGGCGGTTGAGAAATACTGAACTTGAGAAACAATACCACCACCGGAGTGCGGAACACGTAGCGAGGTGTCTTTCACATCACGTGCTTTTTCGGAGTAAATCGCAAAGATTAATTTTTCAAAGTTCGATAAGTCGGCTTGGCCTTTTGGTGTGATTTTCCCAACCAATATCTGACCTGCTTTCACTTCAGCCCCTACATACACGATGCCTCGTTCGTCTAATAGACGTAACGATTCACTTTCTGCGCCAGGGATTTCACGTGTAATTTCTTCTTTTCCAACTTTAGTATCACGAACTTCAACTTGATAATCTTCAATATGAATCGACGTATACACATCATCTTTGACGAGTCGTTCACTCATGACGATGGCATCTTCATAGTTGTAGCCATTCCATGTCATGAAGGCAACGACCGCATTACGTCCAATCGCTAATTCGCCTTTGTCCATTGCAGGTCCATCGGCAATCACATCCCGAGCATCTACCTTATCACCCACTTTTACAATTGGGCGGTGGGAGATGTTCGTCGATTGGTTACTACGAATAAATTTCGCTAACGGATAGACGCGTTTTTGTCCTTTTTCTTTAATGATGATTTTGGTCGCATCGACATAATCTACTGTTCCTGGGGCCATCGCAACGATTGCGGCACCAGAATCTTGGGCTGCTTTATATTCAATACCTGTACCAACAAAAGGTGCTTCTGTTCGCATTAATGGAATTGCTTGACGTTGCATGTTCGCACCCATTAACGCACGGTTCGCATCATCATGCTCTAAGAACGGAATGCATGCGGTAGATACTGAGACAATTTGTTTTGGTGATACGTCAATATAATCAATCTCTTCACGTTTAAAGAGTTTTGTTTCCCCGTAGTAACGAGCAACAATCTCATCATCGATTATTTTGTTATTTTTATCGAGTTCAATGTTCGCTTGACCGATCACGAAATGTTCTTCTTTATCGGCATCCAAGTAATAAATTTGGTCATCCAAAACACGGCCGGTTTTCTTATCGACCTTATAATATGGAGTTTCAATAAACCCATATTGATTCACTTTGGCATAGATACTTAAACTGTTAATCAGACCAATGTTTGGTCCTTCCGGCGTCTCAATCGGACAAATACGACCATAGTGCGAGTAGTGAACGTCACGCACTTCATACGATGCACGCTCACGGGATAACCCTCCCGGTCCAAGGGCCGAGATACGACGCTTATGAGTTAATTCATCGAGCGGATTTGTTTGAGCCATGAACTGGCTTAACTGACTGGATCCAAAGAATTCCTTGATGGTCGACGATAATTGCTTCGCCTCAATCAAGTTTTTCGGACGCATTTCAGCCGGTTCTTTGGTCGACATGTTTTCACGAATCCGTTTGTCGATCTTTGTTAAACCAATACGAAATTGGTTTTGTAGAAGCTCACCAACCAAGCGTAAACGACGGTTTTGTAAGTGGTCAATCACCATGTCATGGCCACACCCGACATAAAGATTCATGTAATAACTCATCGACGCTAAAATATCAGATGGTGTTAAGATCGTTTGCGTTTCGGTGGAATCGTTACCGACAATACGAACTTGTAACAACTCTTCGTTCTCTTGTTTGACCATTACATCGAGGACTTCGACAACAATCGTTTCGTCAAACCAATTTCCAGAGTAATTTAATGTCTTTTTAAATAAATGACGCTTCGTTTTTAGCTCATCAATCAAATCGCGGTTAATGATTGTTTCTTTTTCAACAACCACTTCACCCGTTTTTGGATCAATAATATCGGTGGCGAGCATATGCCCACGAGCCCGTTCAAATAAATCAAGTTTTTGATTCACTTTATAGCGTCCCACAGACGCTAAATCATAGCGTTTTTCATCAAAGAAACGGCTATATATTGTTGCTTTCGCCCCATCAACCGTTCCGGTCTCACCATTACGAATCGTGGTAAAGGTTTTGAGTAATGCAGCATCGGTTGTATTGGTTGGATCTTTAGCTAAGGTCTCAAATAAATAATCATTTTCACCAAAAAGATCAACGATTTCTTCATTTGTTTGAACCCCTAGTGCACGAGCAAGAACGGACATTTCGAGCTTTTTACTACGGTCGAGTTTGACATAGAGTTCATCACGAGACTTAATTTCAAATTCCAACCACGCACCACGCGTTGGAATCACTTGTCCCATGTAGATATCTTGGTTTCGTTTTTTATCAAATTCTTTCGTGAAATACACACCAGCACTACGAATAATTTGTGTCACGATGACACGTTGTGCCCCATTGATCACAAAAGTACCATCTGGGGTCATCATTGGAACATCCCCTAAATAAAGGGTTTCTTCCTTGACCTCACCGGTTTCTTCAAAAACGAGACGAACATTGATTCGTAATTTGGATGAATAGTGAACTTCACGGCGTTTACTCTCCGCGATGTCATAAACGGGTTCTTCAAATTCATAGTCCCCAAAATACATTTTGATATTTCCACTATGGTTTTCAATGGGATTAATGTAGTCAAAAAGTTCACGTAATCCCGTGGTTTTAAACCATTCAAAGGACTCTAATTGAATATCAATCAGGCCCGGAAGTTCGGCGTTGAGTTTAACGCGTGAGTAATTTCGACGAACACGGTGCTTGCCAACATCTTGCAAGGTAAAGTTCATAGGATTCCTCTTTCTACAGTTTTTGGCTGCGTAAAATTACATACCCTTTGTCTTTGGCTTTGATTTCGACATTACCAAAAACATCCTGCATCTTGTCTTGGGCCGATTTCGCTCCTTGCTTTACTTGGAGGACCAGCCAAAGACACCCTTGGAGTATCAAGTGTTCTTTTGCCTGTTCAATCATTGCATGTACGGTGTGCTTACCGGCACGTACCGGCGGATTCGTAAGAATCATGGCGTAATCTTCCGTAATGTTTTGATACATATCGGAGTAAAACACCTCCGCATTAGTCACATTGTTTTTCACAATATTTTGGTTGGCCAATGCGAGCGCTCGATCATTGATATCGACCATATCCATTCTCTGTGTCGGCTTGAGCGTCGCCAACACAATCCCGATAGGTCCATAACCACACCCTACATCCAACATTCGACCGTCAGGGAGTTCGCTCATGGCTGTTGTAATTAATAACCGACTTCCAAAGTCAATGTTATTCTTACTAAACACTCCATGATCCGTGACAAAGTCAAAGTCTTGAAAGGGAAAATAAGCCTTGATAACTTTAGGCTTAGATTTTGTATTCGATTGATTTGTAAAATAATGGCTCATTCACTAACGATCAATCGGGATGGCAAACGCCATCCCATCTAACCTTCGATCGTTACTTGACACTAACAGTTGCGCCAGCTTCTTCGAGTTTTGCTTTGATTTCGTCGGCTTCTTCTGGCTTAATATTCTCTTTAATTGGTTTCGGTGCGCCGTCAACCAAGTCTTTCGCTTCTTTTAGTCCAAGACCCGTTATTTCTTTCACGACTTTAATGACACCAACTTTTGCTTGACCAGCGTTTTCTAGAATGACACTTACGCTAGACGGTGCAGCATCAGCACCACCAGCTGCAGGTCCTGCTGCAACAGCGACCGCAGATGGGTCAACACCAAATTCTTCTTTCATTGCATCAACAAGTTCTTTGACTTCTAAAATCGTCATATCCTTTAAGGATGCGATGAAGTCTTTAGCAGTTAATTTTGCCATGGGTTATTCCTCCTTTTTCTCTTCGTCTGGTGATGGTTCACCAGCTGTTTCTTCTTGGGTTGATTCGGGTTGTACTTCTTCGTCACTCGTAGCTGCTTCTACAGCAGGCTCTTCGGTAACAGGAGCCGCTTCTTCAGCAGGTTCTTCCGTAACAGGGGCAGCTTCAACAACTGGTTCAGGGGTTGGAGCGGGTGCAGGGGCAACAGGTGCGGGTTCATCCCCAAGTTCACTGAACAATTGTAAGGCCACAGCCAAGTTGCGAATCGTACCGAGTAATCCAGCTGCAAGTTGTGTCAGTAGTGTTTCGCGTGATGGTAATTGCGCATACTGAATCAGTTCATCTAGAGTGACAACTTTGCCATCAATAACTCCAGCTTTTAGCTCAAGAGCATCTGCTGATTTTGAAAAATCATACAAGATTTTCGCTGCGGAGATTGCATCATCTTTTGAGAAGGCAACCGCATTGGGTCCCGTGAGAGCGGAGTCGAGGTCTTGATATCCAACTTCTTGAACAGCACGGCGTGTAATGTTGTTTTTAATGACTTGAATGTCACAATTTGCATCGTATAGTTGTCGACGAAGTTGCGTCATTTGGTCAACCGTCAGTCCCAAGTAATCGGCAACAATCATACTTTTAGATCCATTAATCGTTGAGACTAGTTCAGCGACTTGATCGACTTTTTGTTGGCGTATTGACTCGTTCATAGTATTCCTCCTTTATAGAATAAGAAACCCCTCTTAGCCAAAGACAAAAGAGGGGAGGGGTTACCTTGGTACCTCGGTAGGATATTTAAGCATTCGCACCTACTGTCTTCGGATGTTGATTTAGTTGTCTAAGGAGTCAAAGCTAACTTTGATTCCAGGGCCCATTGTGGAAGAGATGGTTACGTTTAATACGTAGCTACCTTTCACTGTGGATGGTCG
>CBFHOU010000006.1:0-13300 GCA_965657695.1 Bacillota bacterium
CTTCCAACGCACGAATGTTACGGCCTTCTCGTCCAATGATTCGACCTTTCATCTCATCATTGGGTAAAGTTACAACCGATACAGTTTTTTCTTGTGTGGCATCGTTGGAGTATTGCAAGATCGCATTTGCCAACATGACTTTACTTCGACGATCGGACTCGGATTTTGCTTCGGCTTCTTGTTCTTTCATGAAGGCGGCAATCTCATGAGCCATTTCTTGTTCAACGCGTTCTAAAATCATCGATTTCGCGGTATCTTGGGATAATCCGGAAATTTCGATGAGTTTTGTTTCTTGCTCTTGTATCAGAGCATCTACTTTACTATTCTTTTCTTCGAGTTCCGCTTTACGGTTCTCTAAAGTCTCTTCTTTTTGGTTAATTGCAGATTCACGTTTGTCTAAATTGAGCGCTCGGTTTTCCAGACGTTCTTCACGAGTGGTCAAGCGTTCTTCTAATTCCGTAACAACACGGGTACGGTCTTTAATTTCGCGATCCGCTGAAGCTTTTAATTCAGCAACTTGGCTTTTCGCATCTGCAATTAATTCTTTGCTACGAGAATCCGCTTCTTTTTTAGCGTCTTCTAGTAGTTTCGATGCAAGTTTTTGCGCATCATTTCCTGTTTTTTTATCAAGAAAAGTCTTAATAGTGTAGCCGACGATAATCCCAACGACAGCTCCACCTAAAAGAACAAGTAAAGAGTTTAATAATCCGTCCATAGACGTTCCTCCTCTTTACTGGGTATCTATAATTTTTAATTCAATAATCTATTAGATTATACAACGAATGAACACGCTTTCGCAAATGCTTTTATACTCAAAGAAAAAGACACGACTGGCGTGTCTTTTATGCTTTTTTACGGAGTAATCCAACAAGTTCTTCGAGCAAGGCGGGGTTTTCTTTTAAGAATAATTTCGCGTTTTCACGGCCTTGGCCAATCTTTTCGCCTTTGTAGGCAAACCAAGCTCCGGATTTTTCAACAATTTCTCGTTCAACCGCAATATCTAGAACTTCGCCCTCTTTACTTATTCCATGACCGAAGACAATATCAACTTCGGCAATTTTGAACGGCGGGGCCACTTTGTTTTTCACAACTTTAATTTTGGTGCGAGAACCCACTAAATCATTGCCATTCTTTAATGCTTCGGCGCGACGAATTTCCAGTCGAACGGAAGAATAGAATTTAAGAGCACGTCCACCTGGGGTTATTTCCGGGTTCCCAAACATAATTCCCACTTTTTCACGAATCTGGTTAATAAAGATTGCTACCACATTCGTTCTCGAGATGATCCCCGATAGTTTACGCATTGCTTGAGACATTAAACGAGCTTGTAGGCCGACATGGGATGCTCCCATATCTCCTTGAATCTCAGCTTGAGGGACGAGTGCCGCTACACTATCGATAACAACAATATCAACCGCTCCGGAACGAATCAACGCTTCGGCAATTTCTAGTCCTTGTTCCCCCGTATCCGGTTGCGATAGTAATAACTCTTCAATATTTACACCCAACGCTTGGGCATACACTGGGTCAAGTGCATGTTCGGCGTCAATAAAGGCGGCTGTGCCTCCTTTTTTTTGCGTTTCAGCAATTGCATGAAGTGCAAATGTTGTTTTCCCTGAACTCTCTGGTCCATAGATTTCAATAATCCGTCCTCGCGGATAGCCACCGATGCCTAATGCCGCATCTAACGCGATCGAACCTGAAGGAATCGTCTCCACATCGACATGGGCTTTATCACCTAGCTTCATGACGGAGCCTTTCCCAAATTGCTTTTCAATCTGCTTTAATGCTTCTTCTAATGCTTTTGCACGATTATCTGCCATAATGCCTCCGATTTGTATGGTACGTCCATATTAATTTTTTACTTAGTCACAAATATTTCTTTTACATCAAGTAAGTACTGCATGCCGCTCCAAAGCGTTAACATCGCAGCAATATATATGCCGATGATGCCTAATTCTTGAAGGGGAGTAATAAAGAGAAAGACAATTGCTACCATGGTCACCGCCGCCTTCACTTTGCCAGACCACCCCGCTGAATGCACAATGCCTTGTTCAGAAAGTAACATTCGTAGCCCAGTAACCATAAATTCTCGAGCAACAATAATGATCACGATCCAACTCGGGACTAACCCCACTTCAACCAAAATAAGAAGCGCGGATATCACTAAAATTTTATCTGCCAAGGGATCCATAAATTTACCATATGTGGTCACCATGTCATATTTACGTGCGATGTATCCATCCGCTAAATCGGTTAGACTCGCAACCGCAAAAATCACCGCCATAATGAAGAAATTCAAGCTAGTTGCTACGATTTCACCAGGCAGTTCTAGATAGTATACAACGACCATCACAGGAATTAAGAAGATCCGAACTGTAGTTAATATATTGGGGATTGTCATAGATTTCCTCAAGCAAAAGTATACCATAAATCACCAAATCTACGGTGAGGATGTTGCATGTTAGAGGTAGGTATGTTATAGTCTTTTTGCTATTGGAGGTGTAGGGATGGCAAATATAAAACAACAAATCAAACGAGCACGAACAAACGATAAAGCCAAAGTAGCAAATGCGGCAAAAAAAACTCGTTTAAAAAATGTATTAAAACAAGCGCATGTTGCGATTGAATCAGGCAAAGAAAGCAGCATTAAAGAACAAGTAAGCCTCGCCTTCAAGACCTTAGATTCTGCTCAAGCAAGTGGTATTGTTCATAAAAACTATGTTGCTCGTCAAAAATCAAAACTTGCAATCTTAGCTAACAAATAAAATCGGCCATTGGCCGATTTTTATTTATCTTTAATTAATCCAAAACTAGCTAGTAACGCAATCCCAATTGCTATACCAACACCTGCATTGCTAGTAGCTATACCCGTTCCTGTACCGATTGCGATGGCAATTGCAACTTTCTTTTTTTCAGATGTTTTAATAATGTCTCCTCTCCGAATCAAATTTAAAATTATAAATTAAGAATGTATAACTCCAGGGCCACTTGCTTATCCAAGATGCCTTTTTTGATTGAAAATTCCGTGTCAGCAACTTGATCAAGTTGATATCGAAGTTCATCTTCACTTAATGAGGATGCGTTCTTTTCCATATAATACGCCCGGCCCTTCGATGCATTAAACAACCGCATTAAATCTTCCTTCTTAAATCCCTTCATCAGTAACTGTTTGGTGTAATTAATTTCACGAAACTTGTTTTGAATCAAGGTGAGTAAGCGCATCGCATCTTCACTCTTGAGTAAATCCGATAACATCGCAAGCGCTGGTTGTTTTTGTTTCGCGACGACAGCATTGATGAGCTGAAAGACATCATCTTCCACATTACGCGGCGTTAGCATTTCAACATCATACAAGGTAACGGTATCGCCTTGGGCAAAATAATTGTCCATTTTCGATAATTCATGCATCACGCTTTCAGCGTTCATGTCAACACGAGCGACTAGTTCGTCTAATGCTTGGGGTTCAATGTTAATCATTCGTCGATCGAGAAAATGAACCATCGATTCACGCAGCTGTTCATTGGAGAGCTTTTCATAGTCATGGACTACCCCTACACTACTGATACGTTTGAAGACTTTAGTCTTTTTATCGATCTTTGAGGGAACGATAACCAAGTGTAAAAAACTAGGAATATCATCAATCAAAGCTAAAAAGTCCCCTAGTAAATCCGAAGCTTCAAAACTAATGTGTTTAATCACTACTAGTTTTTCATCGGACATGAAGGGAATCGTTTGTGCATCCGCAACAATCGTTGTCAAATCAAAGTCCTCGGCATCATACACCACCGAGTTGTATTCATCCACACCAACATCTTGACGAATTTCTGCAAGTTTTTTATCGACTAAAAAACGGTCGCCTATAAGTAAATACAGTTGTCCCATAAACTACAAATATCCTATTTTACGGGTTGTCAAATCAACATAGTCTTCGACAAAACGCCAGTATTCTTCTTCATTTTGCGGTACCTCATGCCAATCAGGATCGGGAAAATGAAGGAGTACATCAGAATAATCTTTACCGTTAAGGAAGTCATAATCAATCGTACAACCAGTGCGGTCATATAGCCGTGCAACAACAATATAACCATCAAAGACATCTTGAAGACGAAGCTTATTGTATCCATCGGCATATTTGGAATAGGTCTCGACATCTCCGATGGGGTCTTCATGCAAGTCCACACCAATCGGATGGCCTTCTTGAACAAACTTACTTTCCAATGCATATTGGTCTAAGGGTTGATATTCCCCATTTAAGCTTCGCTCAAATTCATGAAGGGCGATGGTATACACTCGTTTCTTGGCCACTTGGTACACCAATTGACCGAGCCAATCATTACTTTTATAAATAAATTGATAGCGGGTTAATGCATGAGGCGTTCCGGTTAACACTATGATCTTTGCTTTTTTATCTAGTACTTCTTCTTTGATTACTTGAAAGCGGAAATGATCAACATCCCCGCGGTGAAAAACACGACGTTTTTTAATTGGAGTATAAGGCGGTTTATATTCATGCCAATCATAACGGTAGGATAAATTTAAGACACGCATAGGTACTTTAGCGGTTTGATTCACGCTGTGAACCGCACGGTAAATATCCATATACTCTTGATAGGGGAAGGCAACGTTATACGAGTATAAGAGATCTCTTGCAAGCTGCTCATCAAAGATTTTAGCGGTTACTAAGGTATCTAATTTCGCTTGATCTTCTACTGCTCCAAATTCCATCCCCAATAGAAATATTCCGTTTTTGGCAAGTTCAGGGATGAGGTTCACCACAAAATCAACATTTTCTTTGATGGCGTGGTTCTCTCCTAAAAAAATCACATCATGGTCTTGAAACTTGTCAATGACGAATTCATTCGCATGTTGCATGATTTCACCTCTAATACTATTTTACATCAGTTTCATCAATTGACATATTCGTTCTTTGACTGTGCTACAATATTTTTTGCTGGAGGAGTACCCAAGCGGCTCAAGGGACTCGTCTCGAAAGCGAGTAGGTCGGGAAACCGGCGCGAGGGTTCGAATCCCTCTTCCTCCGCCATAAACCAACAAGGAGATTCGTCTCCTTTTTTTTACCAATCAACTATGAAATTATTACAAATATGTCTATCAGTGTTTGAAACCTCATTATTCTTATTCTTGCAACAGCACTCAAGAGCAGTTAAGATTAGTGTTAGCCGCTTGGATTCATAGCTCAGCGGGAGAGCACCTGCTTGACGTGCAGGGGGTCGGGGGTTCAAGTCCCTCTGAATCCACCATTTATCTACACGCACGACAACGTCGTGCTTTTTTTATGGACGTTTTCCTTGGATTAAGGTTTGGTATTCCAAGGTGGTAAAGAAGCGATCACGAGTAATGTCATACACAATACTCCCATCTCGGTCTGTCCGGTAAATTGTTATCCCCGTTGTTAGATTTAAAACCTCTTGGCTTGGTAAGCCGTACGGATTCACCCCCACGCTAATAATCCCAACTTGGGGAGATATCAATGCTAGGTTTTCAAAAGATGTAGAAGTTTTTGACCCATGATGGCCAAGCTTATACACATCAGAATCCAAGTGAATCATTTGTTCGTTATCGCCCATGAAGTAAAAAACTTTCCGATTTAAGATAATCGAAAGCACCAAGGACTGGTCGTTACTTTTTTCATACAACCGGTCAGGGCCAAGGACCTTAAATCGTCCACAAACTTCTTCTCCTGGGACCACATATCGTATAGGAATTTGTTTTCGTTTCGCATGATCTAAAAATGTAGCAAGCGTCTCATTCTCAAAGTATTTGGGTACAACGATTAGTCGGACATCAAATTGATCTACCAAAGAGGTTGCCGCTCCTACGTGATCAAAATCCCCATGAGTAATCGCTAGGATATCTAAATGTGAGATCCCAAATCCATGTAGGTGAGGAATTAAAACATTACTGGCAATATCTTGTGTAATATTACCGCCAGTATCCAACAGTAAATTACAGCGATCCAGTTGAAATAACGTTGCATCCCCTTGGCCAACATTTAGATACACAACTCGTTCTTGCGAAGGTGAGCGAATCAGAAATACTGCGATGAGGAATAGATATAAAAATCTCTTTTTTGTTGTTAGTGCAAGGAAAAAGAGTGCGAGAAATAGGATTGGGACATACGGTAAATCAACCATGATTTGAATGCGTTTGGCCACATCCACCATCCTCGTAAAGAACAGGATGAGATCAGGATAAACGGGCGTTTGAATGACCATCTCGACAAATGTCATCGGCACAAAGATGGTACTAACAAACCAGACAAAAACGATGTTGATGATACTGGCTGTTACATTCACACTGCGGTATAAATTCGCTTGAATCGGTAATGTCATTAGTTGGGCAATCGCGGATACCACAAATAATTGTTTTACCGGTCCCCCTTGAAACGGAATAACAACAAGTCCAATCGCGACTAAATACGAGAGTTGAAACCCGATATCATAAATGACATATTGATTTAAAAGTAATACAACACTTGCAGCAATCGCAATACTATCCAGAGGTTGATAGCCATAGGGTTTTAACAGCTGATAACTCATGAACATTAAACCCGCACGGACCACACTGGTACTAAATCCTGTGATGAAAAAATATTGGAGTAAAAAAATAATAATCGGAACATTCGATGTGACCTTAAGTTTTCGCAGTCCTTGTTCTAACAGACGAACCATCAACCCAACATGTAATCCCGAAATGGCGAACAAGTGCATGATACCTAAACTGGCTAAATCATCGGTAAAGGCCTCATCCAGTTGACTTCGGTCTCCTGCGATAAGGGCTCGCAAATAGGATTGAGATGGTTGTGGAAACCGTTCTAGATACTGTAAGAACCAATCCCGTAACTGATAGAGTGTCGCTTGCGTTGTGATAATGGATGATCCTTGATCGATTAACACCATATCTATGCCTTGTGATTGATAATAGCGAGTTCGATCAAACCCAAATAATACAGTTGGAGTTTGCCTTGCAGGAACGGCCTTGAGGTCCAACACACTTCCCACAGGAAAGGATTTGTTGAGCCGGTACGTATCATCTGCTTCACAAACACTATGATAGCGTCCAGTTTCAATGACCATACACGACTTTGAAATGGTTGGTGTATTCGGAGTGAATACAAGTAGACCTACAAAGAGAATGAGTGCCTTGCCTTGAAATGGAAGCCATAGGAAATATAGAAATAGCGGAAGCCACCACACAAAATGAAAACGTGCGCCGATGACAAGAACAATCGCTAACGCAATAAAATGGGTATTACCCGGCGCGAATAAACTCTTGGATGGCTGCAAAGGTCGAATCACCAATGCCTTTCACATTTTTAATGCCATCGATGGTGGCAAACGGTCCATTCGCGGTGCGGTAATCAATGACATCTTGGGCTTTGGCAGGACCAAAACCAGGTAGAGCTAATAATTCAGCCATGCTGGCATTGTTAATATCTATTAAGGTGGAATCAATGGTTGAATACGCTTTAACATCAATCACTTGACCATCTTGAAGTCGCTGACTGAGAATGATTTTTGAGGTATCCGCCTCATCAGTAAAACCTTTCGCTAGCTCGATGACATCAAACACTCTTGCATCCAACCCAACACTATACACACCGGGTTGAACAACTTCTCCTTTGATTTCCACCATATATAAAGGGACCACACTTGCCTCTTCGGTAGGGGCAATTTGTGGCTCTTGGACGAATAAAAAGTACACAAGCAGTCCGACGATGATATACCATTCTTTTCTCATGTCGGTATGATTGTGTACTATTCGTTAATTACTATTTCTTTTGGCAGATATAAACAATGCGTGATTGCCAGTATACTTTTTCAAAGTTGAAATTGGTGGTTAATAAATCATCAATCCATTCTTCGGCAAATACTTTTTGCACATGCGTTTCTTCAAAGCGTTCATATAATCCATCTGATCCCATGATATACATCACCAGTTGATGTTCAACCGTGTCGTCTTTCACTTCAGCTGACCAAATCATCGTGCCCATCTCAATGTCTGAGACATATAAATAATCATCGAGTTCTGCCAAACGTTCTTCGGTGATCACATCAAAGATGAAGTGACCGCCAACAGGTAAGCTTTTGTCAATGTTTTCAATCGCTGATTCTAAATCTTGGTGATCAGTTAGATAATTAAAACTATCGACCGTACAAATCGCTCCTTGAATTTGTTCAATATAAAAAGGGTCACGAATGTCATGGACAAAAAAATCCACATTTGGATTTTTCTTCGCGGCCATTTCTAGCATATCTTCGCTCACATCTGCGCCAACGAATTGATACTCATCTTGGAGCATCGAAATCACTTGCCCGGTGCCGCAGGCTAAATCAATGACCTTGGCCCCTTTCGGAATGTGTTTACGAATGATGTCGACGTACTGGTCATAATCCAAATCCACCAATAAGTCATAAAATTGGCTAAACGTTTCGTACATCATCGACCTGTATTTGGGGAACCCCCATCCACAATTTCTCCAGTTTAAAATAGTCTCTTTCATCAGGCACAAATACATTTACAATAATTGAACCTAAGTCGACCAAGATCCAGCGTGCCGAATCTTTTCCTTCAACTTTTATATTGAGCTCATTATTGGATGCATATTGGCTTAATCGTTCATAAATCGCATTTGTTTGACGATCCGTTTTCCCACTACAAATAATGGAATATTCATAAAACGGGGATAACTCTCGCATATCATAAATCACAATTTCTTGTGCTTGAATGTCTTCTAGGACTCCGATGATGTCATTTAACAAATTGACAGTACTCCTTATAGGTTTGATAGGCCGCGACCGTATCCGGATGCGGACTCTCGATTTCAGTCATTAAATCGTGAAGTTTCATGCAGACCGCTTTTTTTAAGTCTTGATAAGCGACTTCACGAACCTTTTGAATTCCGTCCCAATCCCTCGTTCGGCGTTCAATGTAATCAGCAATAAAGATTAACTCGGACAAAGGACACATACCAGCACGGCCGGTTGTATGAACCTCAATCGCTTCTA
Source organism: Bacillota bacterium (assembly GCA_965657695.1). Classification (GTDB taxonomy): domain Bacteria; phylum Bacillota_I; class Bacilli_A; order MAG-NZ; family MAG-NZ; genus M30B81. The sequence goes on from CBFHOU010000006.1 coordinate 9,033, forward strand.
AAATATCTTCATCCGCAATGTCGAATTCATGCTTGGCAATATAAGCCCCGACATACGCATGCCATGTTTTAGGATGATGTGACGTATCATAGCCTCCCAGTAGCATGTATCGTTTTTGTTCATCAAGTGGCATCTTCTTCGCAATATCATGAAGTAGTGCGGCAATTGACGCACGATCTATATCCATGTCATAGCGCGTGGCTAAGGCAATCGCTTCATCATTCACCCCAAAAACATGTTCCAAGCGACCGGGATGATCTTTGAGTCGTTCTTTAATCAGTTCTTTGTATTTCATACACTTCCTAATAAGCGCGGTCTCGTATACACCTTCACCGCAGCATAATGGTGGATTTCTAGTCGCAGATTAATCGATGCATAAAGAAATCCAATGCCTTCAAAAATTAAATCTTCATCGTGACGCACGTTTATTGTATCAAACACCATCGGCCCCAACAATGAAGCCTCCTCTGGAGTAGGAACTTGAAGAATGTCATGGTTATGTGAGGAAAAAAAATCAGCTGCACCTTCCACACCGCGTTTATGCAACGGTAGTCCCGAGGCGGTATAGATGGTCACACTGCACGCAGCCGGTATGTTTACATAGGCGAAGCCAGCGATATAAATTGACGTTGGTTTATAAAGTTGATAGGTGGTTGGTTTGACCACTTTTTTCGGGATAATGACCGGTAATGATTTTGTTAATACATGGTGGATATGATTATCTCGTAGTAAGCCGGGTGTGTCATATAGCATCACATCTGTAAGCTGAATCCCAATGTGATCCAACGTCGTATTCGCAAAAGGCGAAACGGTCACTTCATGAACAATTTCTAAGGATTGCAACATCTGGTTTAACAGTGAACTTTTGCCCGCATTAGTCGGTCCGATTAAATAAATCTCTTCTTTTTGATATTGGGCGATACCGTCTAAAAGTTGTTCAATACTTCGCGGATAATGAACACTTGTTAAATAAACATCCAGCGGCTTTAATCCATATTCTCGTAACAATCTTCTTAAATAATCTTTGGTTTTGACCGGACTTAAGGCCTCACCAAATAAATCAATTTTGTTGGCCACAAAAATAAACTGGCCACTGAAATGGCGAGGTAGCCTTGAGAGCAGGCCTAACTCTAAATCAAACAAATCAACAATTACAACACCCAGCGCATCACCAGGAATGACTCGTAACACACACGATTCTTCCAAATCGACCGGCTTATTATAGTGCCGAAGGCTAAAACAACGAACACACAATGTGTGATCGGTGGATGTTCGGTACCCTGGCTTATGTTGGGAGTGGCTTTGAAAGGCAGCTCCGCAGCCTTGACAATACTCACTCATAACGAGCCTTCATTACTTCATAGCTATCAGGATGATGTTGTTTTACTTTTCTTGCGACAAATCGTTCAAGTTTTCGGTTCATTCGGGTAAAAAAATGATCGGTGGATGCATCTAAGGGATGCACGAGCGTACTTTTAATGCCTAATCGGTTGGAAACAAAGACATCGGTTAGGAGTTGATCTCCAACCAGCATTGCCGTTGATCTATCGCTGGGAAGTAACGCTTCAACGACTGACGTGAAGGGTTTTTTACACGACCCAGAACCTCTGATTTGTAAGGCATCCAGAAAGGGTTGAACACGGTAATTATTGGAATTGGAGACAATATAGACCTCGAAGCCATGGTCTTTTAGCTTTTGAACAAATTCTTGCATCGGTTTGGGAGGCACCAAGAATTCATACGTTGTTAACGTGTTGTCTAAATCAAAAAACAAATCGGTAATCCCTTGGTTTTTTAATTTAGAGAGGTCTAAATCGTAGGCACTGGATAAATAGTTGCTCGGAATGAACTTATCCCACATGAGCATTTACCCACTTATTGATTAACGTTGCTGCTTGATCGGCGGCTTCCATCACGAAGTGATCAAAATCCCTCGTTTGTTCTTCACTCCCGACATTGTCAGAAATCGCCCGTACAATGGCAAAGGGAATACTTGCTTGGGCACAAATTTGGGCAATTGCAGCTGATTCCATATCCACCGCAACCACAGGCTCGTCAATCGAGATCAGAACGTCTCTCGATGTAACAAAGGTATCGCCACTCGCAAGCAGTCCTTGATGAACGGTGGTTGCTGACTGCTCCACCAATTGATTGCGTAACGATTCTGAGGGATAAAACAACCGTGGCTCTCCTGGAAGTTGACCTGGTTCATAACCAAAGTTTTCCGCAAAGACATCAAAATACATCACGGATGTTGCAATAAGCAAGTCATTCGGTTGCAACGTGATACCACCCGCAACGCCGGTGTTAAAAATAGGACTAGGTTGATATTTATCAATTAGTAACGCAGTCGTTGCCGCTGCATTCGCTTTTCCAATACCCGATTGAACAAGAACGACATCGGCATTATCAAGTTTTCCAAAATAAAAGACACGTCCTAAAACCTCCTCTTGAGTGATGGAGGACAGACGTGCTTTGATTAAATCAATTTCAACAGCCATGGCACCAATGATGCCAATCACTATTTAACTCCTTTGACCGTGACCGTAAAAGATTGACCGTTTTCTGATTTGTAGGTCACTTTGTCACCTGCTTTTTTGCCTAATAACGCTTTACCAAGCGGTGATTTATTCGAAATTTTTCCACTTAAGGGATCGGTTTGTAAGGTTCCAATTACTTGGAATTTTTCCGCTTTAGCTTCGCCGTCAAATAGCACTTCCACGGTAGAGCCTGTCGCAACAAGTCCGGAAGTGTCCTTTTTAATAATGACGAAGTTTTTTAAAATATTTTCAATTTCAATAATACGCGCATTGATTTTGGCTTGTTCTTCTTTAGCCGAATCATAATCCGCGTTTTCGCTTAAGTCCCCTTGGGCTCGAGCTTCTTGAAGGGCTTTAATATTCTCTTCACGCTTGACCTCGCGAAGTTCTTTTAATTCTTTTTCGAGATCCTTTTTTCCAGACTCGGTTAATTCATGTTGGACTTTGTTGACCATGGGGTTCTCCTTTTTATGGTTGTAAGATTGATTTGATTTTTGTAATCATCAGATCCACTGCCACCGAATGTTTATAGTGGTTGGGAATCATGATGTCGGCATGTCGCTTACTTGGAGCAATGAATTGATAGTGCATCGGTTTTACCGTTTCCAAGTATTGTTTTATGACTTGGTCGACAGTTCGACCTCGCTCATTAATATCACGGTCTAATCGACGAATAAAGCGTAAATCAGGGTCCGTTTCAACGTAAACTTTGATATTCATTAAATCACGGATTCGCGCATCTTCCAATAACAAGATGCCCTCCAAGATAATGACCTTGGCTGGGTGAACCTGTTCTGTCTGTGTTTTACGGTTATGGATCGTAAAATCATAGACCGGCTTATTGATCATTTGCCCATTCGATAAGGCAATCAATTGATCAATAAATAAATCATTGTCTAAGCTGTTAGGATGGTCATAGTTGACAACAATCCGTTCTTCGTAACTAAGATCGGATTGGTCTTTATAGTAATCATCGTGTTTGATCACAATGACGTCTTCTTTGCCCAATGCGTCCATGATGATATCTACAATGGTTGTTTTACCACTCCCTGAACCGCCCGAAACCCCAATGATAATTGGCTTCATTTACTCTCCTAGTCTTGAATGTAGGTTGAAGATTATCTCAACATAACATCACTGCTTAACAGCAGTTATTGTAGCATATTTATTACAAAATCATGCGTTCTTCACGGACTGTAAAACCGAAACACTTAAGCCATCCCCCACATCTAAAATTGTCGTTTTAAACGTTGGGTGGGATGAAAGGAATGTTTTAAACGCTTCCAACTTACGCGCCATGGTTCGTTTGTGTTTCGGAGCGTTTTCTAGCGTTAATCCATGTAAAAAGTAGTTATCACAAATTACCACCCCACCCGGTTTTAGATAGGGGGTAAATCGTTCAAAGAAGACTTGATACTGAGCTTTTCCCGCATCAATAAAAATCAAGTCATACATTGAGGATGGAGTATATTCTAGGGCATCGGTAAAAACAACTTCGATTTGAGGTTCCATCCCGGCTTCATGGATAAAGCGATTGGCTTCTGCCAACCGGTGTGGGTCTCGTTCCAGAGTCGTAACGTGAACGGCTGGATCAACACTAGCCATTTGCATCGCACTATAGCCAATGGCAGTTCCGACTTCTAAAATCGAGAATCGTTGATGTTGTTTAATGTAATTAGTGAGCGCCACTACACTCTCAGGATGCAAGATCGGAACATGATGCTCCTT
>CBFHOU010000006.1:13399-28333 GCA_965657695.1 Bacillota bacterium
GCTAATTCATCGACCTGAGCTTTTCGTTTCTCTTTTTTAACCTTACCAAATCGCATCGCATCATTCACTTGTTTTGAGGTTAATCGTTCGTCAATTAAGACAACCTCATAGCCTTTGGCTTCTAACGCTCGTTGAAAGGCTTCGCTTCGTTTAGCACTTTCACCTACATCATTATTCATATGTTTAGGATAGCCTAATGCCATTAAGGATATTTGGTGTTCTTTTGCAAGTTCATCAAGCATCAATAGTGCTTCATCAAAATTGTTTTCCTCGAAGCGGAGGGTTGTAAGGGGACTGGCTAAAAATTCAGACGGGTCACACATCGCGACACCACATGTCTTACTCCCTAAATCCAACCCTACGATCCGCATGATAACTCTCCTTTAACAAAGGTCAAAATCTCATGTATTTTAGTTGTATCCTTGGCACCAGCTTGCGCAAAATCTTCGCGTCCGCCGCCATTTCCCCCTGCGATTTGAGCAGCTTTTTTCACCAAGTTTCCACAGTGAACACCATGATTCGATTTTGCCAATAATAGTAATTGTTCATTATACTCACTAACCAGGAATACCGTTCCAATGCCAACTTTTTCTGCTAAACGGTCAATCAATTGTTTCGCAATATCCGCTGGATATGAACTCACATGTGTAACTAAGCAGGGACCTTGAATCTGAGAATCAAACATCGAAAGGTCTTCCAATGCTGAAGATGTTTTTTGGTCTTGGAGTGTTTTCTCAAATTCTTTGACCAAGAACTGAATCTCGTGCAAGTAATCACGGTAATTTAAAATATCGCGGTAACTTCCCATCAGCATTGGCACACTGGGTAGCGAAATCATCGAAGCTTGATTTTCTTTGGCAATACGGTGAGCTTTATCAATGCTTTTCTGGGCTTCATTCGCAAACACTTCAACCACGCTGCGTATCGATTCAATCCCTTCCCCGGTATAACCGGTGAAGCGGTAAATTCCCGCGCCTTTACTTTCAAACCCAGCTAAGGCAAACGAATCAATGTCATAGGTGTTCATGACGTGGGTTCCCCCACACAAATCAACAGTGACATCCCCCATGCTCACAACCCGAACCGCACTGGAATATTTTTCCCCAAATTCGGCAATAGCCCCTCGGGCTTTTGCTTCCTCTAGGGTTAATTCTTCCGTAGTGACCACATGACGTTCTTTGATCCATTGATTCGTCATGGTCTCAATTTCTAATAAGACCTCATCCGTAATTTCTTCATCATAAGCCATATCAAATCGTAAGTATTCATGATTCACAAATGACCCACGCTGCGCCACTTGGCCTTGAAGTTTCTGGCGAAGCGCGGCATACATTAAGTGAATCGCTGAGTGATTCCCCATCGTTCGGTAGCGTGTATACGGATCAACTTGAAGATCTACCGTTTCACCGACGTGAAAATCATGGTCATGAACCACATGAACATGCTGTCCGTTCGGTCCTTTTTGAACATCCTGAACTTCTAAACCATCGATCGTTCCTTGATCAGAGGCTTGACCCCCGGATTCGGCATAAAATGGCGTTTCATCAGTAATCACAAGGTGATCAAAGACCGCGATGACCGTTGCTCTAGCTTCTAACGATTCATAACCGATAAACGTAGACGGTGTTTCAAATGCAACCAGCCGTTCGTCTTGTAGGTTCATCGCCGTATCCACATTACGCGCACTACGAGCTCGTTCTTGTTGCTGCTTCATATAGTCATTAAAGCCATCTGTATCCACCGTTTTTCCATGCTCATTAGCGTATTCAATGGTTAACTCAATCGGAAAGCCGTACGTGTCATACAGTTCAAAGGCTGCTTGACCATCAATAATCGAAGTATCGATACTTTCTAAACGTTTGACCCCTGAGACCAGCGTGATTAAGAAAAGTTCTTCGCCTTTTTTTATCATTTTTATAATTCGGTCTTGCTGCGTTACAATCTCCGGATATGCCGCTTTAAATAAGTCGATAACGGTCGGAACCAGTTGATATAAAAAAGCATCATGACGACCTAGGGACCGACCATGTTTCATGGCACGACGAAGTAAACGACGAAGGACATATCCACGACCTTCGTTACTCATGACAGCGCCATCAGCTAACGCCATGACAAGAGTTCGAATATGGTCTGCAATAATCTTAAAGGAGACTTGACCGGTATAGTTCTGCTCTGTTAAAAACTCAATTTCTTGAATAATAGGTAAGAATAAATCGGTTTCAAAGTTCGTTTTAGCATCTTGAATGACGGACACCATTCGCTCAAAGCCACCACCCATATCAATATTTTTTTGGGGAAGTTCGGGATAGTCTTCGCGTGATAATCCTGGTTTAGAATTATACTGGCTGAATACGATATTTCCCATTTCAATATAGCGATCGTTTTCGATATCTTTTTCAATGGCTTCTGTTGTGAAGTCACCAAATTCTGGACCACGATCGTAGAAAAACTCACTGTTAGGACCACATGGACCTGCCCCAATTTCCCAAAAGTTGTAGTCGGTCTTAATAATATGAGACGGATTTATTCCGAGGTTAATCCATATCGAATAGGCTTCGTCATCGGTCGGGTAGACAGTGAAATATAATCGGTTAATATCTAATCCAAGGTATTTTTTAGAAGTTAAAAATTCCAAATTCCAGGCCATGGCTTCTTCTTTAAAATAATCCCCGATGCTAAAATGCCCCACCATTTCAAACATGGTCTGGTGGCGTGCTGTATAACCCACAGACTCAATATCATTGGTTCGAATACACTTTTGTAAGTTCACAAGTCGTTTAGCAGGCGCGGGTTTTGACCCGTCAAAATAAGGTTTTAGCGCAGCAACCCCTGAATTTATCCATAGTAACGTTGGATCATCTTCAGGCACCAATGACGCCGAAGGAATCACAGCATGGGCCTTCTCTTGATAAAACGATAACCACATGTCACGTAGTTCTTGAGATGTTCTAAATTTCATATCTCCTCCAAAAAAAAAGTCCTTGTCTAAGGACGAATCATCGCGGTACCACCTTAGTTCACTATTTCTAGTGCCCTTGACTCGGCTAACCCTCGAGACGGGGACATGTTTGGCATGTCTCATCAACCGTAGCAAATAATCACTTCCCGTCCTTGTTCCACCATCCCAAGGCTCTCTAGTCGGTCCATCATCATCCATCGGTTGATATTGATTTAGCTCATTTTACCACTAATAAGATAATCGCTTCAATTTATTCTTATATTAGTAATGTTGTTGAAGTCGCTGCTGCAACGTCGTTTTACGTGGCGGAATGGTACGCGTTACTCCGTATTGTAACGCCTTAGTGTCACCAATTAGAATAAGCCGCTTCTTCGCTCTTGTTGCTGCGGTATATAATAGCTTCTTCGTTAGCATCGTTTTATAACTCATCGATAAGGATAGAATTACTACATCATACTCATTACCTTGGGATTTATGAATACTCATACAATAGGCATGTTTCAGCGCTGAAAGATCACTTCGTCCGTACTGAACGCGTACCCCCTCAAAATCAACAATAATATGTTCTTTAATCTCAATAATACGACCGACTTCACCATTCATCACACCATCAATCGGTTGATTCACAAGCTGTAATACTTTGTCATTCACTCGAAAGATTTGCCCCATAAAATTAAGGGACATCCCTTTGGGATTCAGTAATGCTTGTAAATCGGCATTTAAGGCATCAATTCCTGCATTGCCTTTATACATGGGAGCAAGCAGTTGAATGTTATCCACATGAACGCCTGATTTGACCAAGTCTAGCGTGGTTTGTTGGATTACTTCTGAAATGTTCATCGTTGGCGTTTCAATAAATGTCACATCCCCAACAAAATAATCCGGACGATACTCACCTTGATTGATCGCATATGCTACATCAAACAAGTAACTATTATCATGACGATACACTTTATTTAAATACACTTTATGAATCGATGGTGTTTGCAGTAAGTCATAGAGGACTTGACCCGGGGCCACACTTTCTAATTGATCAACATCCCCAATTAAGACGAGTTGAGCTTTGGGTGGTAAAGCTTGAAGCAAGCGAGCAAACAAGATGGTATCCATCATACTTGCTTCATCAACAATCACAAAGCGAACGTTTTTCTTATTCGTTTCACCAAATTCAAAACTACCCGTATAGTCATACCCTAAAAACGAATGAATTGTTCGAGCTTCCACATTGGTTGATTCCATCATTCGTTTGGCTGCTCGCCCAGTTGGTGCAAGCAATGCCACATCGTCCAAATGATGGTGAAGTAGTCTATATAAATACAAAATTCCACGAATAATTGTGGTTTTTCCCGTACCGGGTCCCCCGGTAATAATCGAAAATGGATGAGTTAACACCATCGTAATCGCAGCTTGTTGATCGTCGGAATAGCTTATACCGAGCTGATCTTCACTTTGTGTTAATACTGCTAGTGAGTCTGGCTCATGATGACCTTCTAACAGCGGTAATGAATTTACGATATCTAATTCGGCTTGATACAAATCTAAACTATAAACGCGGTCTTCTTCCACGACTAAGAGTGGATGGTCCAAACTGGTACGAAGTTCTTCCAAGGATAACGAGATGCCATCACTACTTAACGTTAGATGAACTTTTTGTAAGATGTCTTCCACCATTGAATACGTATCACCCTGTAAGAATCGTTGTTGGACTTGCGCATAACAAATCGCTTGAAGACGTTTTGGATGATCCAGTGAAAATCCCACCTGGCGAGCAATCTTGTCCACAATATCAAATGGGAGTCGCTCAAATTGAAGGAGCAATTCATAAGGATTTGCTTCCACCATTGCAATCGTGTCCGCCCCATACACTTGATACACTTCCATCGCTCGAGCTGGGGATAAATTCCATGCATAGAGTTTTACCAATATCGATTGTAGTCCGCGGTGTTGAAATAATGCAGCATGAATTTCTTTGGTTTTTCGCTCGTTCACACCAACCTTTGTAAGTAAACTCGGGTCTTCTAAAATCATTGAAATACAATCAGTACCGTATTCATCAACGATCTTTGTCGCAAGTTTGGGACCAACACCATAAAATAAATCACTCGATAAATATTGAATCAATCCTTCTTTGGAATCATCCTCTATGAGTTTGGCAGACTGGAGTTTGAGTTGTTTCCCATACTTCGGATTGGTTATCCACTCCCCCGTAAACTCATACTCTTGATTTAATGCAATGCCAGGAACGATGCCGGTGATGGTAAAAAGAGACCCAGAATCGGTCTCTAGTGGTTCGTGGGGTCTGATTTTTGCAATCGCGAATCCATTGTCTTGGTTATAAAAAACAATAACTCGCACAAACCCCGTAATCGTCATGTTAATGCAACTTCTCGAATACTAACCATCGCATCACCTTGAGCAATCGCAAGGATGTCTTCCATTGGTGAAGTGGCTTGACCAAAGACGGTATGAAGACCATCTAAATGAGGAAACGACGCATGGCATAAAAAGAACTGGCTACCTCCGGTATCTTTGCCGGCATGAGCCATGGATAATGCTCCTGGCACATGTTTATGAGGATTGCCTGCGGTTTCACATTTAATCGTATATCCAGGACCGCCGTTACCGATGCCATTGGGGCATCCACCTTGCGCTACAAATCCTGGAATCACACGGTGAAAGATAAGCCCATCATAAAATCCTTTCGACGCTAAGCTTAAAAAATTTTCAACGGTTTTAGGTGCCGCCTCATCATAAAGTTCTATTTTAATTACAGGTCCTTTTTCTAAGACAATTTCAGCATATTTCATTAGTAAATTCTCCTCTCATCATTCATATAAACCTCATCAATGAATCCACCACCCAGACAGACCTCGCCATCATAAAAGACAGCCGCTTGACCTGGGGTGACCGCACGAACCGGTTCGTGCATCGTAACTTGTAGAATTCCATTGTCAAAGTGAATATCGCATTTAATATCTTGTTGGCGGTAACGAAACTTCGCAGTAAGTGATTGATTCTTCTTCTCACCCAGCCAATTGATATCGGATACCGTAGCACGATTCGCAAAGAGTAATGGATGATCTTCGCCTTGGCCCAACATCAAGGTGTTGGTGGCAGTATCTTTGCCGACCACGAACCACGGTTCTACCCCGTGCTCTTTCGTACCCCCAATTTGCATACCACGACGTTGACCAATCGTGAATTTCATTAATCCCGAATGTTCGCCAAGGACATCTCCTTGGTCGCTCACCATCGGGCCAGGATTGGGTTTAAAATAGTTCCCTAAAAACTGTTTATAATGACGCTCTCCAATAAAACAAATCCCGGTCGAATCTTTTTTATCCGCTGTCACGAAACCTTGTTCTTTCGCAATCGCTCGGACTTCTTTTTTCGTTAATTCACCGATTGGAAATAAGCTAAACGATAATTGTTCGTGATTAAGCTGCGATAGAAAATAGGTTTGGTCTTTATCGGAATCAAGTCCACGCAGCATCTCATAGGTTCCACTCGCTTCTCGAATACGCGCATAGTGACCCATCGCCACTTTTTCAGCACCGAGCTTTTTGGCTTCTTCAATGAATGCCGCAAACTTGATGTATTTATTACATAAGATATCTGGGTTTGGGGTTCGCCCTTTTTCATGTTCTTTCAGGAAATACTGAAAGACATCGGTCCAGTATTCTTCAACAAAATCAACTCGGTGCAAGACAATACCAAGTTTATTCGCAACCGACTGCGCATCCAAAAAATCAGTTTCTTGCGCACATACAGGATTATCTAAATCAGGATTTCCTAAGACGTCATTGTTCGCAACACTATCCCAGTTACGCATGAACATGCCTTCGACCTCATGGCCTTGCTGAAGAAGTAAGTAAGCAGCCACCGATGAATCAACGCCTCCTGACAACCCAACAATTACTTTCATAATAGATCACTCGGCAAGCGAAGATCGGCCATTGGGGATAGTCCAGAAAATAAGATTTTCGCGGCATTTGGCATGGTCGCTCGCTTAAACTGACTACGATTAAACGTCGTAAAGAAGGCTTTAATTTGCTGTTCATACTTCGGAAAGAGTTTGGTTAAACGGTCGACGCCATCCCCAAATTTTAAGAACCGGTACAAAATTAAATCGTTAATTTCAAACGACCCAATGATCGATTCACTTACTTGTGCATCACGAAGTTCGGGTGAAATTGGTGTTTGAACCACAGAGGTTAACACTTCTTGTAGAACAGGATAAACATCAATAAATTGCTCCACCATAAATCGCACTAATGTTTTGGGCAAACCAGCATTCACACCGTAATGCGCTGTTTGATCACCAGCATAAGTAGAGAATCCTAACGCAATTTCACTCATATCAGACGTTCCAATGACTAAACCACCCACTTGATTCGCTTTATTCATTAAAAATAGAGTTCGCATGCGTGCTTGAACATTTTCATACGTGGTATCAATCGTGGTGTGATCCAAGCTTTTGAGTTCGGCATCCACTTTATCTTGAATCGATTGTTCTTCAAAGGAAACGCCGAGTCCCTTGGCTAAGGCTCTCGCATTGGACTGAGTAGTTTGAGAGGAATGTTTGGACGGCAATATATAGGCGTAAATATTAGTTAGCGGGAAACCTTGTTTTTTAAATGCATCGACACAAACAAGTAATGCTAAGGTCGAATCTAACCCACCCGAGAGGCCTAAGACGACTTTAGGCTTTGGTAAGACTTGCAAACGGCGAAGCAAGGAAATAGATTGCAAATTTCGAATTTGATCGAAGGTTGAGTTTTGGTTTGATTTTGGAATGAAAGGTGTTTCATCGAGAGGGGCTAATAATTCAAACGAATGATTGTTAGCTGTGAATGCAACGGTTTCATATTGTAACGGAGTGCGCTTACGAGCTTGACGGTACCATCCATTGCTGCGACGTACATGTTGTAAGTACTGTACATCAACATCTGCATGAACGACCTTGGTCTCAAAACCAATTTCTTTATCTTCAGCAATCACAGTCCCCATTTGGGAAACAAACGTATCCCCTGAGAAAACAACAGATGTTGTGGACTCGTTCGCATTGCTCGATACGTAAAGGTACGCTCCTTTATGTCGATAGGAAATGGAGTTGGCTAAGGTGCGGCGCATGTTAAACTTATCCACCACTTCCGGTGAAGCACTAATATTCACAACAACTTCTGCCCCTGCTAAATATAAGTTACTGGATGGATTAACCGGTCCCCACATGTCAGCACAGACTTCAACAGCAAAGGAATATTCTTCACTTTCAAAGACGATGATTCCAAACGGGACATTTTGACCTAAAAAGGTGGTTATCGTTTGAACACCTTCTCCATCTTGAAACCAGCGTGATTCATAAAATTCACTCGTGTGTGGTAAATACATTTTAGGAACAATGCCTAAAATGCGGTCCTTTTGAATAACAATCGCACAGTTATAAATGATATTTTCCCAAACAAACGGTGCACCAATGACCACCACTCCTTTAAAAGGATTTTTAGATAAGAAGGTCGCGATCGCGTTGTCAGATGCATTTAATAAATCTTGATGATAAAAATAATCATCCATGGTATATCCCGTTGTTGCCAACTCTGGAAAGACAAGGATGTCACCCGAGGCCTTTTTTGCTTCATCAAGCATCACCAAAATATTGTCACTGGGTTTACCTAGGACAAATTTGGGACTCACTAAGGTTGTGCGTAAAAATCCGTTATTCATGTTCTTCCTCATAGAGTTGATGAATTTTAATATAATGGGCGACTGATTCAATGACATATTGTTGATCCTTGAATTGTCGGTATTTCGTAGACGAAATGGGAATATCAAAGTGATTTATGATTTCAATCCGATCCTTGTGTTTGTTTAACAAAGGATCCGCTTCAATAATCGCTTCAATATTTTGCTGACGCCTAATCACAATAATACCATAGTCCACAAGCAGTTTTTCGGCATTTAACCAGCGAGAAAATAGGACTAGATTGTCCGACCCCAGTAAAAATTTCGTGTTCGGTAATTCCAGTTGCTGCAGGGTCTCATATGTTCCTTGAAATCCTACTGAGTCGATTTCAACACGTGAGACTTCAACGTCTAATTCTTCTGCCATGAGCTCAAGCATTGCAAATCGGTGTTCTGCAGAAATCACATGCTTGAACTTATAATGATCACCAACCGGGACGATGATAAACCGATCAATCTTAAAACTCGCTTTAATGATTTGAATCATTTCATAATGTGCCACTGTTGGGGGATTAAAGGATCCACCAAAAACGATGTTTATCATAATCGTTCAATCACTCGAAGTTTTGCACTGCTACTTCGTGGATTCAATGTAAGTTCTTTATCGGTGGCCGTAATTGGTTTCTTGGTGATTAGCTTAAACTTCGCTTGTAGCTCGCGGTCTCGAATTGGAACCCCCAATGGATTTTGTACCGTTGACGCTTTTTGAAACGCCTGTTTGACCATGCGGTCTTCCAATGAATGAAAAGTAATGATAGCCAGTCGGCCTCCTGGTGAGAGCAGTTCTAACGCTTGCGAAATCGCTTCTTTTAAAACTTGAAGTTCCTGATTTACTTCCATACGTAGCGCTTGAAATACCAATCGTGCAGGATGACGTTTTTTCTTTTCAATCCGGGGTGCAACTTGTTGAATAATGTCAACCAGTGCAAACGTCGTCATAATCGGTGAGGTGTTACGAACCTCGATAATTCTATCAACCAGTCGGTTAGTAAAAGGGACTTCACCGATGGTAAAGAGTTCTTTTAATTGTTCCTTGGAGTATGTATTCACAATCTCTGCTGCCGTCAATTCTGCTGTCGTATCCATGCGCATATCAAGCGGAGCATCATGATGATAACTAAAGCCTCGTTGAGGATCATCGAGTTGAAAACTGGACACACCAATATCCATTAGAATCCCATGAACTTGAGAAATATTTCGCTTTTCAAGTTCACTTGTTACGTGACGAAAATTGGAATCAATGATTGTAACATTTGAAAAGCTGGATAGTTTTTGTCTTGCCGTCTCCAAGGCATAAGGGTCTTGGTCAAATCCGTACAAGTGACCGGAAGCTAGCTTTGATACGATTTCATAGGCATGCGAAGCTCCCCCTAGCGTTGCATCAACATAAATGCCATTAGGAGTAATCGCAAGACCATCTAAGACTTCTTGTACGAGTACGGGGATATGTTTCATTATTCTTAAATTATATCACTGGCAATAGAAAAGCACTCTGCCTGAGTGCCTTCTATCGTTATTCTTCGGTTGATTCCGAAGGTGTCGCAGCGACCACTTCTTTCCCGCCGTAGTGTCCACACACTTTACATACGCGGTGCGAAAGGGTTAATTCCCCACAATTTGGGCAAACGACCATTCCTGGAACATGTAGCTTTATGTGGGTGCGACGTTTACGTTTTCGTGTTTTGGACGTTCGTCGTTGAGGAACTGCCATTACAATCGCCTCCCTATTTAAATTTTTCGAGATCCTTTAGCCCAGGGTGAATCTTACCGGGTTCATCCGCATCTTCGAATTCGCGCTTAGCATTTTTAGCTACGACACGCATTGGTTTTTCTGCAATGATGTTCATCCAAACGATGGGCTCCAAATCAATTTCGTTGCCCATGATGAGATGATCGTCGGGATCGTCGGAGAAGATTTCTTCTACCTCGATCTGCAGCGGTACCGCTACATCTTGTAAGCTAATTGCACAAGCCATGTGTAACACCGTTTCGATATATAAATCAAAGACAAATTTGCCTTCACGCATCACCATTCTGCCTTGGACATAAATTGGTTCCATCGACAAAATATCAGGATGCGTATAAGATTCGTTGATTTGAAGTGTGTGTTCAAAGTTCAACGTGTCGTATTGATATCGAGTTAAGTGTTGGATCGACCATTTCATGCTGTCAACCTCCACATGCTTTAATATCATACGTGATGGCATAGGTTTAGTCAATGAATAACAACTGTATTTCTGCACATATTCACGAACTAAAAAAAGAGCCATTAGGCTCTTTTTAATCGTAAATCTGATGATCTATTCTCTCGTTGATATAGATAAAGCGCTATGATGGTGGTCACCGTGTCAGCAACTGGAATGGCAAACCACAATCCCCATTCACCAAAGAAAATTGGAGCAATTAAGATAATCGGAATGAGCGTAATAAATTGACGTAATAATGCTAAAAAGATTGCGATACCCGGTTTACCAATTGCTTGATAATATCCACTTAAATTCACTTGGGCAGCTAACCCAGGAAGTAATAAGAATGCGAGTCGCAGAACATTTTGTCCG
The DNA here is from genome assembly GCA_965657695.1 of Bacillota bacterium. Taxonomy (GTDB): domain Bacteria; phylum Bacillota_I; class Bacilli_A; order MAG-NZ; family MAG-NZ; genus M30B81. Next base: position 24,659 of record CBFHOU010000006.1, read on the forward strand.
TACGTCAAACTATCAGGGTTCGAAATCCCAAACACACGCATAATCAATGGTGCTGAGGCTTGAACAAAAATAAAGCCAATGATTAAATACCCCGTCATCACTCGAAACGCAAAACGACGCGCCTCATCGACTCGTTCATGAAGCTCTGCTCCATAGTTAAATCCGATAATGGGAGACATTCCTTGATTGATCCCAAAGAGTGGGAGTAATAAAAATAATTGAACACGGGATACAATTCCATATGCTGCAACGGCTAAAACGGGGTCAATCGCATATACACGTAACGTGTTATTTATAATGACAGCAACAACAGCACCAATTGTATTTCGAATAAAGACAGGAAAACCAACAGCCGCAATTTCACGACTCATTGGTAGATTAAATTTAAAGAAGCGAACATCTGGCCGAATCAACAGTTCTTTGTTTCGGAATAGTTGAAAAAACAACCAGATTGTTGTCACCGAGTATCCAATAACAGTTGCGATTGCAGCTCCCAAGGTTCCAAGCCCCAATCCAAAGATGAAAATCGGATCTAAAACAATATTGGTCCCCGTTCCTATAACTAAGGCAAACATTGAAATTTTTGCCAGACCTTCGGCACGAAATAAGTTATTGAAAAAGACATTAATAATAATCAATGGAGCCCCAAAAAAAATGATACTCAAGTAATTCATCGTCTCAATCTTGAAGGCATCCTGCATCCCAAATATATAACCAATTTCTTCGCCAAAACTTAAACCGACCGTCACCAAGACAACTGCAATAGATGCCAAAACTACTAAGGTCGAGTTCACCGTCAGTTTTGCACGGTCATATGCTTTGGCCCCTATGGCTCTGGAATAAACACTCGCCGCCCCAACACTAAATAACAATCCTAACGCAAAGATAATGGACTGAACGGGAAAGACCACGCTAATTGCTGCAATCCCTTTTTCTCCCGTTGCGAGTCCAACAAAAATGCCATCAATAATATTGTATAAGGCATTAACCCCAAGGCCAATCATGGCCGGGATTGATAGCTTCCAAAGAAGAGGCTTAATCGCTAAGCTTCGTAAGGTTTCATGATGATTCATTTTCGTGGGCACCTCGTCAATGGAAGCAGTATATCACACTATAGTTTACCCCTCAATAAATCAACTTGCTTGTAGCGAGAAATACCACGGTAATACTCTTGCAACGATTCGATAGCAAGCTTTTTGTAGTAGTAAATTGACTGATGCATGAACATTGGCTGCAAGATATGTGTAATGAAGTCTTTGAGTGGGGCTAGTTCTTGTTGGCTTAAGAGCAAAAACAGTGAAGCAAGACGTTCATAAAAAAGCGGGGCATCGGACTCCACTAGGATTGTACAGTAATTGGTCACCTTGGTTTTATCACCTGATCGAAAAAAACATTCGATAATCCCCAATAAGCTGAGTTCAAAAAACGTATCTTTCGCCGCAAGAAACTCCTTCACCGCCTCATCAATTTGTTGGTTCATCAAGTAATAAAACCCCATTGAGTAATGCTGATATTCACTTTGACCACCCATCACTTGAATGTAGGTTAAAATCTTGGCGGCAGGTTTGGGTCTATTCGTCCAACTGAAGATGAGCAAGTAGTGGTAATGAACATCTAATCGTAATCGGTCACTAATCACACTTGAATAATCAATCAGTAGTAAGTTCAAATGGAGTAGAGCTGCACTAAAGTCTCCCTTGAAGATATAGTAACGACCCCATACCCATTTAATTATGATGCCAATGGCAGGAACAATCTCAGGAAGCTCATCTAGTAAATCCATCATTTGTTCGGCATCTCGGAGTCTAAACTCGTTAACAGCAACGTAAACATACAATGTCAGAAAGATACTCAACTCCAATGGATTTAAGACACGTCGATGTTGATTTAAGTAATCAAAAGCCTCTTCCACAGATTCCTTTTGACTTACTCGCCAAATCAGCTCGATAATCCACTCCGAAGGATGCATCAGTTTACCAAAGCGTGCATGAATGCCTTGAATCACATCGTATTTATAATTCACAAAGGCTTGAATCGCTTGACGCTGAAGCTTTGGAAAATCAACATCCGCCATGGGTGTGATTGAGACATCCATCTTCTGCAAAATCTCTTTCACAAACAGGTTGTCCTTCCCGTATTGACCATTCTCAATCTTAGATAAATAGCTGACACTACAAATCCCTTTTGCAACGTCATATTGGGTTTTGCCATTCGCAATTCGGGTTCGTTTTATTAACGATCCCACGAGTGACTGATCGACTGGTGTTACAGTGGATCGATGTAACTCTTTAACCATTTTGATATAGCTGTTTCGTTTCATAGTTATCCTCTCACAATGAACCATCCTTTCTCTTACCATAACGATTAAATCGAAGCCCATAAAGGGGGTGGAGGTTGAAAAAAAGTGCCTCTTCAACCACCCTAGAAATTTTCCTTTTATAGCAACGTTATTTGATATTCATAGTCGCAATCTTTGCTGTTGAATAAATACTCATAACTCATTACACAAACAGCAATCACCCTTGATTCCTTTTACCTGCAATAAAAAATGACCTTTCACACAAGGTCACTTCATTTTTTATTCTTGGATTTTTTCTCAGCAGTCGCCATGTTTTTTTTGAAATAGTTACACTCGCTTGTCAATTGACACATCTCACAATGAGGCGACTTCGCAGTACAGAAATAACGTCCAAAATGAATCATTTGGTGATGGGATACATTCCATAACTCTCGAGGGATTTTACGCTTTAACTTCGCTTCTACTTGCAACACATCATCGTTTTGCTTGGCTAAGCCAAGTCGTTTTGCAATCCGCTCGACATGTGTATCAACAGGAACAGCCGGTATATGAAAGGCCACACTTAAGACTACATTCGCTGTCTTTCGACCAACCCCTGGTAGCTTCATTAATTTGGCACGTGATGCAGGTACGTCCCCATCGTAGTCTTGAACTAACTGCCGTGCTGTTTCAATAATATTTTTTGCTTTATTACGATACAAGCCAATCGACTGGAGGATAGATTCTACATCCGAAAGGGATGCCATGGCTAAATCAAACGGAGTTGGATACGCCTTAAATAGTGCCGGCGTCACAAGATTGACCGCTTTGTCTGTTGTTTGGGCGCTTAAGATAACCGCAATGAGTAACTGATAGGCGTTGACATGGACTAATTCACATTCAGCATCGGGGTATAACTGCTGCAACACCTCCAACCAATTACTCTTTGAGGAATTGATCAAAATAAGACATATCCTTTGGCGCTTGAGATTGGTTTTCTAAGATCTTATTAATATACTCAACCCCGATTTTTTGCTGCTTAATCGCGGCCAATACCGCAGACTTAATGGTTAAAAAATCGTACGTCCAACCATCAATGATTTGCAGTTCTTTGCTGGATAATGGTCGCTTTAATTCAGCCTCTATCAAGCGCATCGTATCTTGTTTTTGTGCATCTGACACTTCATGAGTCATCTTTAACACATGGGTTATAACCGGAAACACACTGTACACTTCTTGAAGCTGTCCTGCTTCATCAATCGTGGATAACGCAAGGTAGTTTTGCTCAATTAATTGATTAATCGTCGAGGAAAGCTTCTCAGATTCTAAACTCGTTTGATTCGCTAACACAGATACCTCTAACGTTGGCTCGCCTTTGAGTTCTTGCTTATATAGTA